>CAZIPK010000075.1:0-5321 GCA_964541135.1 uncultured archaeon
TAACCATTTTGTTCTCCCAACAGTCATGTCATCCAGTGTGATGATTTTTTTATCATTTCTGCTTATGCATTTGAGGAGATGCCGCCTAAGAGTTGCTTCAAATTTATACAATTGCAGTCTTGAATGTAAGTTATTTTCTCTAATCCATCTTTTGGGGGATTTTTCATCTGCCGTGCCCACAAGAGTTGATCTGGGGGTTACAAGAAATGAAATTCTTGCTTTTGGGGCAATTATTTTCATAAACCCTTTGACGAATTCTCCTGAAGGAAGCGCTGAACTTAGTGGAAAAAGAAAGTGAATTCCCAGGCCCCTGTTTTTTCCAATCATTAAGGTTAATGTTGTGGCTATTCCTAATGCTTTTTTTTGATTAATTTTAATTTCTCCTCCAAACCCATGACGATGCCTATTTTGAAGCATTTTGTATCTTGCTTCAAAAGCGGCGAAACTTTTTGATTCTTTTCTTGCTTTTCTGCGCATTCTTAGAGTTATTTCGGTTTGGGGATTGGGCGCCATAATTATATTGCGTTTTTGTGATTTAATTAAGTTTCCGTTGGGGGTTAATTTTTCCTTTTTTTAAGCCCTCCCAATTCACATTTAAAAACCTTTCCTTAAGAGTTTTGTTTATTGGTGAGCAGTTATATGGGTTCAACTAAGAAGGTTGGCAGCACTGGCCGTTTTAAGGGTCGTTATGGTGTTGGGATAAAGAAGCGTGTTCTTAAAGTTGAGAATAAGGCCAAGGAATTGGGTGCTTGTTCTTTTTGCGGTTTTGATAAGATAAAAAGAGTTGCTGCTGGGTTATTTGTTTGCAGAAAGTGCGGCGCTAAGTTTACTGGCGGGGCTTATGAAGCACAAACCCTTGTGGGAAAGGCCGTTAATAAGATGGTTTCACAAAAATCATTCTTGCAGGACGCTCCTGTATTGATTAAGGTTAGTGAAGAGAAAGAGAGTTCTTATTCTGATATAGAAAAGGAAGTTGAGGAAGCTTTAAATGAGGGGAAAGGCAAGAAAGAAAAGAGCAAGAAGAAGGCTGCAAAAAAAGAGGTTAAGAAAGATTTTATTGAAGAAGAAAATGATGTTGAAGAAGAAAATGAAGCGGATAAGGAGTAAGGGGGTTTTATAGATGGCTTATAAGTGTGCTAAGTGTGGTACGGAAGTTTCTATTGTTTCTGAAGGCTTGGTTAGGTGCCCTTCTTGCGGGTATCGGATTTTGTATAAAACCAGGGAACCGATTTCTAAATCAATTAAAGCTGAATAATTAGTCATTTTTGCTTTTATGTTTTTTTTGGATGTGAGAATTGGTTTTGATTCTGTGGATCAAGCCAAAAGGTTTTTTTCTTCAATCAAGCCAGAATTTGGTGAAGAGTTTTTGCGAAGCAAAACAAAAGTCATTTTAAAAGAAGGGACTTTGGAATTTAAAATCAGTGCTTCTGATAAACCTGCCTTAAGGGCTAGCCTTAATGCTTTTTTAAAGCCTTTGTTGTTATTTATTGATTTGGAGGAGTTAGGATGAACGAGGAAGAACAGAGAGCAGCAGTTCTTGATTTTGAACGCAACAGGCAGCTTCTTGCAAGCATTTCAGCTCAGAAGCAGCAGGTTTCTTTGCAGCTTGAGGTTAGCAATGCTTCTTTAGCGGAATTGGCAAAGACAAAGGATAAGACGGTTTACAAGATTGTGGGAAACGTTTTGTTTCCAAAAGAAGTAACTGAAATGGAGAAAGAGGTTACTGAAAAAAAAGAAAGCTTGTCTTTAAGGCTTAAAACAATTGAAAAGCAGGAAGAAAATTTATTAAAGAAACTTAACGCAGTTAGGTCAAAGCTTGAAGCTGAACTAAAAGGGGAAATGGAAAAAGCATCTTCACCTGGCGATAAGACTGAAGTAAAGATTGAGAAAAAGAAGAAGTAATTTTTTTGCAGAAGTTGCTTTTTCGTTTTATTTCTTAATTGGCGCTTAATTTCTTGATTTTTATTTTATTTTTTTCTATTAACCCTCCTTTTCTTAGTCTTCTGTAATAATTATAATAACATCTTTGCCTTATTTTTATTGTTATTTTAAGGTTTTTTTGATGGGTAAATTCAGGCCGCATGATTTTTTGCGGTTGTGCAGGGGAAAGAAGGTTCTTTTATTGGGGCATGAGAATGCTGATCTTGATGCCGCTGCTTCTTGCGCAATTTTTCAGTCTTTTTTGGAGTCAAAGGGGATTAATTCGGCGATAGCTTTTCCTTCTCATCTTAATGAGCAAGCATTGAAGTTTCTTTCTTCTGAAAGGATTCCTTACGAGTTGATGCCTGATTTGCTTGGGTTTGGCGTGGTTTTTTTGTTTGATTTTAATTCTTTTGAACAGCTGGGAAAATTAAGAAAAGATTTTGAGCAGTTTAATTTAGAGAAAAGGTTTAGTGTTTTTGTTTTTGACCATCATGTGCCCGAGGAGGAAAGCATTGCGAGCGGGGATAATGCCTTTATTGATGCGGCGGCTGTTTCCACAACCCAGGTTTTAGCCAATTTGTTGGACAGATTTTTTTCCCACCAAATGCACTTTTGGAATTGTTTGGGAATTGTTGAGGATACGGGGCACTTTTTAGTAGGAAATGCTAATTCTTTTGGATCATTCTCAAATTCATTGACATTATCAAAGAAGAGTTTTTCTGATGTCTTGTCTTTCACAAAGCATTCATTTGATTTTGGGGAAAGAATTGCTTTTTTAAAAGCTGCTCAGCGAGCTCAAATAGTGAAATCAGAGAAAGCAATTATTGTTTATAGTAATGTTTCTTTTTTCCAAGGCGCTGCAGCAACTAAACTTCTTAATTTTGGGGCCGATATTACTTTAGTTGCTGGTGCTGAAAAAAAGGACTCTTTAACCACGCTTTCAGCCCGAGCAGAAACAACTTTTAAAGAGAATAATAATTTTAATTTAGTTAAGGATTTAATGGTTGAATTGCAAAAGCAAATCGGCGGGGAAATCGGGGGGCACTCCGGAGCTGCGCAGTGGAAAGGAATGGTTGCGCCTGAAAAAGTATTAAAAACCGCGGTTGAAATACTTAAAAAAAAGTTTTAGCGCTTCATGCTTTTTTTAATTACTTTGTCTGCAATAACTCCCATTCCTTTTCTAAGGTTGTTTATTCTTTGTCTTTCTTTTGGGGTTAGTTTTTTCATTTTAGCGACTAATTTGCTAAAATTTGTTTCAACTTCATAAATATTTTGTTTCCTCCAACTGACATCTTTTCCTTGATAACGGGGGAAAACTACTGTTGAAAGCATTTTTTGCGGTTTAAATCCCCTTAAGAGTTGTCTAGTCATTTTCAATGTTTTGCCATGGCATCTTAAATCATCAACAATCATTATTTTCCCATTGCGAATTGCTTCGACTAGGTAGGGGTGTTCTGTTTTGAGTTGCACTCTTAATTTTCGGTAATTTTTTTCAGTGGCGGAGATATTGTCTGAATATATTCCAGGATCTATGAAAAAAACCTGAATTTTTTTTCCATGTGCTTCGTTAATAACCTTTTTTAGCGGCAAAGCAAGGTATCTTGCGGCCCTGTCAAGCACAATTAATGTTTCAATTTCTTCTCTTGCCACCCTTTCAGCAGTTTTCCTTAACCAATTAAATGTTTGCCGTTGCTCTGCTTTTCCAAACAGTTTTTTTTCTGATTGATGGATTGCTTTTAGGTGCGCAACTCTTTTATTGATGTCTCTTGAAGTTCTAAGTCCAAGTCTTTGAAACCTTTCTTTTATTTCTTTTTTAAGTTGCGGTCCAAAAGCAGCTTCAAATTCTTTCCTAAAGCCTTTTGCGAACCCGCCGTAGACTTCTTGATGGAAAAAGAAAGGCGGGATAAAACCGGTTCCGCCAACATTATTCCGTATTATTTGGGGATTTATTTTAGTGAGGGCTATAAGTTCTTTTGCAGTCCACATTTCGTGTATTGGGGCAGTAGAAAACTCAGGATCGTGTCTTATTTTTCCAAGAGTGTTGTGTTGGTCATCTTTTGGGGTGATTATAAATATGGTTGCGCCGTATCCTGATGATACCCATGGCATGGGGCTTGTTGGTGCTTCAGCAATAACAGACACTCTAACATTGTATTTTATCTCTATTTTTTTCGCCTGTTCAATTATTTCTTCGACTGACTTTGAATGCATAATAATATAGTTAGATTATTGCTTCTTATTAATTATTTGCGTTTTTTTACCTCTTATTTTGTCTTATTATTCTTTTTGCAATAAAATCCATTCTTTTTCTTACTCTTTGCAATTCAAGAGCTTTTTTTGCATTTAATTTTCTTCTTTTTCCAACAAATATTCTACGCCCTGTTGGCTCAGTAACTGCATGTATTTTGTGGATCCTCCAGCTTGGATTTGGTCTGGTCGGGTATTGGGACATATACTCTGCAGAAATATTTTTTGCGCTTAATTTTCTTAATAATTCTGCAATTGTACTAAAAGATTTGCCCTGCCATATCTGGTCATCAACAAGCACTACGTTTTTTCCGCTTACTGCCTCAATAACTCCTGGATTTTCTTTTCTTAATTTTCGCAGTAATTTCTCTTGGTCTTGTACGCTTTTTGCCTTTGAAGGGTTAATAAAAAATATTTTTACTTCTTGGCCATAAACTTTCCTTAATATTCTTTTTAGTGGCAATGCAAGCGGTCTTCCGGATTTATCAAATACTATTAGAACTTGCCCGTTTTGCTGGTGAATGTTTTTTGCCATTTCTTTTAATGCTTCTTCAATTTCTTTTCTCTCAAGGGGGCCTATAATTTTGCCTTGCCTTTCAATTATTGCCTTGTTTCTCTCATGCACCATTTTTCTTATTTCTCTGCCAGAGTCTCTTAGTGATTTTTTTCTTTCAGAAATTGCCCTTGATAGTTGTGTTCCAAAATTAGTTTGTATTTGTTTCCTAAATTCTCTGGAATATTTTCCAAGTATTTCTTCATGATATAAAAAGGGCACAATAAAACCCATTCCGCCAAGATCTTGCTTTGTTATGGTTCCCCTTTCTCTGATTAGATCCATCATTTCATTAACGGGGTGCATTATTCCTGCAGTAATAAATTTTGTTTGCAAATATCTTTGAACTTCTTTAATTTTTTCTGATTCTTTTTTTGGAATTATTGCATACAAAGTTACTCCTTCTTGCCCGGTTACCCATGGAAGTACCCCTTTTCGGTCAGGACGCTTAAGTATGACTGAAGATTCAATGCCAAATCTTTCTTTCAATTCATTGACTATTTTGGAATACTTTTCAATTAATTCTTCTCTTTGGCTCATACAAAAGTATTGTTTGGATTGTAATAAATACTTTCCTAAGTTTTGATTTTAGCTGATT
>CAZIPK010000076.1:0-5153 GCA_964541135.1 uncultured archaeon
CCACACAACCCCACCCCACATGCCACCCCCCCCAGCCACATAGAAGAAGCCCCGCCAACCCCTCGGGATCAGCATGCACCGGTGGTGTAGGGGTTTCTTTAATGCAAATCCATTTTCTTGTTGTTTGACTTATTGTCGGGGTTAGTGTTGGACAACATTCTTGCCTTTTATCCAAATTAATTACTTCATTCACTCCGGCACAAGTTCTTATGCATTGAATGTTATTTTTGTTCAAGCTAATGGTTGCCAATGTAATGTTGCCATCAAATATTTTTACTTGATCAGGGGTTGTTGAATTTGGTACTATTACTTCCAAAATACCATTATTGAGTAATTGTATCCCACTTTCGGGTAAAGGATTGCCTTCTTCATCAAAAGCATCAACATATAGGATTCTTGAAGAATATGCAGCATACTTTGAGTTAGATATTGCTTTTCCATTCAAGTAAAGTTCTATTGCCATTGAACCAGGGCTATTAAATAATTGATTAACTAAATTTGAGTAATCGCCATAAATTGCTTCTGCTTTTTTAAGAGTAAATCTAGATTTAGTATCATAATTTGGTTGGAGTAAATCTTCTAAAATCCATCCATTTCCTAAATTAGCATTGTTAGCATTAAACAATGATATTTGGTACCAATTTTTTCCAGAATTAACAGTTGGACCAGAAATTATTTTTGCAAAGTAAGTTTCATTTGCACTCAGTTCAACTAAAATACTTGGGTTGGTTCCTATCGTTTTATAGACGTAATTTTTTGTATCGGAAATTAATTTTAATCCTACTTTTTCGCCAGTTGAATAGTATGCCTTTTCATCAAAAATTAAATCTAAAAAGCAATAATTTTTGTTAAAGTATGGGTCTGGAGTAGGGGAAGGTGATGCAGATGGTGAAGAGGATGAGGAGATGGATGGGGAAGATTGTGGGTGAGATACTACTGACTTTGTGCTAATTAATCCGCAATCTTGGGGGCAATAATAAGTTGAATTAGGGCTAGCTTCATTTAAATCTGCAGATATGGCTTGGCAAATATTATTGCCACAATAATTTCCATTAGTGCAACCAAGCAATAAGAATAGACCAACTATTAAGATAATTAAAAGAAATAATCCCTTAAAATTTTGGATAAAACTCATAAATAGATGTTGCTTTCTTTCTATATAAAGTTATTTGCTTTTGATTGGTTGTAGAGATTCCATTTCCTTTAAGAATAATTTTTTTTACTCTCTGCTCAACATCTTTTTCAAGTTTCTTATTTGTAACCCTCCACGAACCGCTAATACTAAACCACTTCATAACTCATGCGCCTTAACAAAATAAATTAATCATTTAGTTTTATTTAACTGTTTGTCCAATTTAATAGTTTGTCCAACATATAGTGATTTTTATGAGGGGATATTTAATTGGGCGTTTCGTTAAATGGTATTTTAATTTTGTTCAAGTTATTTCCCAAAAAACTCCTCCGCTTCTTTTTGAGGCTCATTTGTTGTTTTTGCAATAAAATCCTTTGGGTAGAAGCGCTTGTACCTTTCCTCTGCAAATCTTTCATCAAGAAAAATGCATGCTCCGCGGTCGGTTTCAGTTCTAATAACCCGTCCGGCAGCCTGCATGGCTTTGCCAATTGCGGGGGCATTATAAGCATAATCCCAACCTTTGTGGAATTTTTGCTCGTAATAATTAATTAGAGCATTTGAATAAATATTCATTTTGGCAAAAGGCACCCCTACAATTATGGCGCAAGAGAGATGGTCGCCTGGAAAATCAATTCCTTCCGCAATGCTTCCTCCGCTGACAGCCAAAAGCACTCCCCCAAATCTGGATCCTAAAAGCTTAAAGTTATGTATCAGTTTTGTTTTTTCGTCTTGTGTCATTTCCTTTTCCTGCCTTAATACTTGTCTTTTAGTTTTAAGCATTGAAGAAATTGAGTACATGAGTTCAAAGGAAGGAAAAAAAACAATTGTGTTTCCAGGAACTTTTGAAACAATTTTATCAATCTCTTGTGCAATGTCCCCATACTGGGCAGCACTGCGCGAAGTGTACTTGGTGGTTGTTTTATTCACAATCAAGTTCAGCCTATTTTCTTTTGGAAAGGGGCTTTTATATTCCTTCATAATTATTTTTGAATTATTAATTTGATTTTCAAATCCCCCATTTTGACTTTGTGGAGCTTGGCTTTTTTGGGTTTTTAATAGTTCAAATGCGGTTGTTGATTGGGGTGCATTGGGGGGTATTTGGGCGGAATCATTTTTTGTTTGCATTATTTTGTTTTCTATAATTTCATTATCCTTAATTTGGGTTACTCCTAAAATGTCTGAATACATTTGCAGGGGGAGTAAAGTCCCTGACATAAGCACTGCGGAATGCACTCTGCTTAACACATCAATAGCCAATTCTGAAGGGTCAAGTGGCTGAATAGTTATTGTAAGTGAACCTTTTCTTTCAATAACATAAAGTGTGTGTTCTTTTTCCTTATTTAGTTCGGAAAAAAATTCAACAATCCCAAGCAAAAAACAATTCTCTGTCTTGTTCTTTCCCATAAATTTATCTGCCGTTTCTTCAAGCTTTATCCTTTCTTCCCTTCCTACTTTTTTTAAGAAATGAATTTCCTGCGGTGCTAAAACAGCATCATTTCTTTCCAAAGAAAGTTTCTTTCCCAAGGAAAGAATTTCTTTCTCAATGTCCTTGAGCAAAAACTCAGTCTCAAAATCCCCTACATTCTTTGCCTCTTTTTGCGCTTTTTCAATTGAAAATAAATCAATGCTTATAGTCATCATGTCGCGCAATCTTTCGGGCAAATTATGCGCCTCGTCAATTACAAGCACAATGTCTTCAAGCTCCAATTGTGAGGGCCCTATAATTCCGTCACGAATATCCGGGTGAAACAAGTGGGAATAATCCCCAATAATCAAGTTGGCGCCTTTAATCATTTCAAGAGTGATCTCGTACGGGCAGAGGTTCTTGAATTGGGATTGTTCCTTAATATAAATGTATGAATTGTTGTATTGTTGTAAAATATCTCTCTTCCTTCTGGCAGCAATTGCTTTTTGTTTTGGAGAAAAGCCCTTAGTGTTATTGTAATAATTGCACATTTTGTCTTTTTTTCTTTTGGCGCAAGCCTCATAAAAGCCCGCCCCAACCTTTGAAATAAATGGCTCCACGCACATTTGCTTTCTGCCCACCAAATCAACTGCTTTGATTCTCAAATCAAACTTTTTATTCATCAAATTAGCAGTTTCTAAAACAATTTCGTGCTGGGAAATTTTCGGGGTGAGGAAAAAAACTTTTTTTCCTTCATCCAAAGCAAAACTTAACGCAGGGGCAAGGGAGGAAACAGTTTTGCCTAAACCAGTAGGGGCGTGTGAAAGAAATATCTTTTTTTTCAAAATCGCCTCTGAGATGTCTTTCACAAGCTCCTGCTGCTGTGTTCTGACTTTTTCGTAAGGAAAAAATACTTTCATTTAAGGATTGAAAGTTAAGCGAGTTTTTAAGAGTTTGTTGGGGTGTTTGCCGGGCAGGGATTTTTTTTAGGAAGTTTTATATATTTTAAAAGAGTTGTTTTTGGTGCGAGCTATTAGCATATTATTTTAGTTAATTTAATTGAATTGATACTTTATTATATTTGGTTATTTTATTTAATTTGATTGAATTTTTGGATTGTGATTTGCGTGGCGGATGATTCATTTTTGGAGGAATTAGATTCGGAATTGAGCAGGATAAAAAAAGAGATCAGTTCTTCAAGATTGGCGGGTTCTGAAGTTAAAACTGATTCTGCGAGCAAAACTGGTTCTGAAGTTAAAAATAATCCTGTTAGCAGTAATAATCCAGTTAGCAATAGTGATTCCAAAGCCAAAGTTGATTCACCAAGCCAGGTTGATTTGAGTGTTAAGCCAGCTCCTCAAATTCAGGTTAATTCCGAGGGCAAAGTTGATTCTTCAAGCCAAATTAGTTTAAGTGTTGGAAATGATTCTTTAAATCAAATTAGTTCAGATTCTTTGAATTTGGATAAAGAAAACTTGCCCCTAGTTGCCCTTTTGGTATTTGAGGGGGGCGTTGGAGGAATAACCATTCCTGATTCAAAAAAACGCTTGGCAACCAGGGTATTGCCCAATATTTCAGCCAAAGGGATTTATCTTGCTCCTGCAGGGTATAATTCATTTGAAGAATCAATTCAAGCATTGCGCTTGTCAGAACAAAAAGTAAGGATGCTTTTATCAGTTCAAAATAGCAGATTTATTTCTTTAATAGAGCTGATAAAATTAATATCCAAAACAATTGATGAAACTCCTGGTTGCGAAGGGGTGTTTATAATTTTAGATATGGCGGCGAATGAAATAAAATCAGCAGATAATACTTATTATTTGGGCTCCGACGCGAGACGATTTGGTGCAGAATCAAATGAAGGTTTCATAAGCCACGAGCTCCTTATAGAATATTATCAGATTTTGGCAACTGACTATCATCGCCTGATTATAATAGAAAATGGTTTTGCAGTGGAAGATTCTTTGGCATGGCGGGCGGGTAGACTAGCCCTTAAGAATATAGGACTATTGCCTGATAGACGCATAATTAAGTTAAAGCGCGAAGAGATATACAAAGAAAATTATTTCAAAGAAAAATATTTGCCCCAGACCCGAGGTTTACCTCATTTTTATGGAACTGATTTTTTGCTTTCCCCAAAAACAAATGTCGAGTTTAGGGTTTCACGAACAACACTTGCAAGCTTAATGGCCCATTTTGGTTCAAAAAAAAGCGGACAAAAACAAGAAGGGGCAGTTTATTCTCAAGGCAGCCTTGGAGCATCACTAAGTTACACCCCCAAAAAAACATTTATGGGCACAAGCGGTTTTAGGGGAAAAGTTAATGATATGCGCGACTTTGAGCCTTATGTTGTGGCATACGGTTTTATCCAATGGCTTTTGAAAAAAGGCCAGTACAAGATTGATGAAAATACCAAATCGCCTGAGCGTGGCCAAAGCATGCTTCTTGCGGGAGACTTTCGTGATTCCACCCCTTCTTTTATGGCTGCTGCAGCAAAAGCAATTAATGATTGTGGCATTAAAGTCGTTTATTTGTGAAAAATTGCCACTCCAGTTCATGCTTTTTATAGCAAGACTATTAAATTGCCAGGAATAATGGTTACCGTCATCCACACCG
>CAZIPK010000077.1:0-5153 GCA_964541135.1 uncultured archaeon
AAACGGTTAAGCCCAAATTATGGCGGGAAAATTGCAATAGGTGTTGATTCATCGCAGAATCTTTACGCGGCAATTGCCCTAAATTGTGGCTGGAATCTTAATTTTGGCAATGGAGTTAGTTTCAATTGCGCGGGATATTTGGATTATATGGATTATTTTGGCTTATTAAAGTATGATTCGAGTGGCAATGCATTACTTTTGCGTTATGCTCAATCAACCAGCTATACCTCAAATTCTTTTTGCATGAATATTGATAATAGCAGCAATATTGTTGTTGGTGGACTGTATTATGGCCCTGATTTGAATCTTGGTTATGGCCAAAGAATAGCGCTTACTGGAACTGGCGATTTTTTTGTTGCAAAGTATGCGGTTAGGTAAATAAATGTTGGATTATTAGGGTATAGATTTTTTTGCTGCAAAATGGGGTTAAATAAGATTAATTTTAGAGTTGGGCAAGATCTTGTTTTTTTGGCAAAGAATAGTTTTTTTAAAATATTTTGTGCCAATAGCAAATCCTTGCCTTTTATGGGGTAAAAGGGAGACTAAGTTAGTTTTTTTTAGATTTTTTAAATTTTTGGTTATTTTTGAGTTTTATTGCTGGTAAGCCAGTCCCAAAAGCTTTTTATTCCTTTTTTTGAGTGATTATCTTAAGTCTGGTTAGTTTTGGATAATTGTTTTTATAGCTTTGGAGGGATTTTTTATGGCTGAAACAGAACAACAAAATGCATTCATGAGTGAGGGTACTAAAAGAACAAGGGGGCGGGATGCCCAGAGAATGAACATCCTTATTGCAAGGGCCGTGGCACAGGCAGTGAAATCCACTCTTGGGCCAAAAGGAATGGACAAAATGATTGTAGATGATTTGGGTGATGTTACTATTTCAAATGACGGGGCAACAATACTTTCAGAAATGGCTATTGAGCACCCTGTTGGAAAAATGATGGTTGATGTAGCAAAGACACAGGATGCTGAAGTGGGTGATGGGACAACTACTGCTGTAATTTTGGCAGGAACTTTTTTAGAAAAAGCTGAAAAGCTTTTAGATGATTCAATTCACCCAAGCATAATAATTAATGGTTATTTAATGGCGGCAGCAAAGGCAAAGCAGTTTTATACGGAAACTGCAGACCCTGTGAAATTTGATGATAAAAAAACACTAAGAACTATTGCCCTGACTTCAATTACTGGCAAGTCAGCCGAAAGTGCTGAAGAATTAGCGGACCTTATTGTTGGTGCTATTAGTAATGTGACTGAAGATAAGGGTGGTAAGCTTGAAATTGATGAGGATAATATTAAGCTTGAAAAAAAGACGGGGGGTTCGTTAAGGGACACCCAGTTGATTAGCGGGATTGTTATTGATAAGGAAATAGTGCACACCGCAATGCCTAAAAGTATTGCAAACGCAAAAATAGCTTTGCTTGATTTGGCTTTGGAAGTTAAAGAGCCTGAAAGCGACGCAAAAATTGAGATAAGCACTCCTGAACAATTGCAGGCATTCATTGATATTGAAGAAAAACAGCTCAAAGATATGGTTAGTGCAATTAAGAAAGTTGGGGCAAATGTTGTAATAACCCAAAAAGGAATTGATGACTTGGCCCAGCACTTTTTGGCTAAAGAAGGGATAATTGCTGTTAGAAGAGTAAAAAAATCAGACATGGACGCCTTAGCTAGGGCAACGGGCGCTAGTGTTGTTAATAGTATGAAGGAATTATCCTTAAAGGATTTGGGCAATGCGGGTAAAGTTTATGAAAAGAAAGTTGCTGGAGACGCAATGGTTTTTGTTGAGGATTGCAAGAACCCCAAAAGTGTTTCAATTTTAATCCGCGGAGGAACAGAGCATATAGTTGATGAAGCTGAAAGGGCTTTAGTTGATGCAATTGGCTCGGTTTCAAGCGCAATACTGGTTGGCAAAGTTTTGGTTGGGGCTGGTTCTTGCGAAGCTGAGGTTGCTGTTCGCCTGCGCGATTATGCAAAAACCGTGGGTGGCAGGGAACAATTAGCTATTGAGGCTTTTGCTGAAAGTTTGGAAGCAATTCCAAGAACATTAGCGGAAACTGCCGGGATGGACCCAATTGATGCACTTGTAAATTTAAGAAGTGCGCATGCGCAGAAGAGCGGGAAATATGTTGGGGTAAATGTTCATAAAGGAAAAATAGAGGACATGAAGAATGCGCGCTGCCTTGAGCCTTTGCAGGTAAAAACACAGGCAATTGACTCTGCAAGTGAAGTGGCTGAAATGATTTTAAGGATTGATGACATCATTTTAGGTTCTTCTAAAGCAAAAATGCCTCCTGCTGGCCCAGGCGGAATGGGCGGCGAAGGAATGGATATGTAACATCCATTTCAAAGCATAATTCATTTCAAAGAGCAAATCATTTGAAAGCTTTGATAATTTCAAATAATTTAACTAATTGGGCATTTTTCTTGCCCAAGTTTTATATTTTTTTCATTATTTTATTTTTTTTGTTTTTAATTTCTTAAATACTATTAACCCAATTACTTGGACATTTTTTGTAAGTGTGATGCAACTGTTTTTTTTTGATTTAGTTTGATTTTTTTTTTAAGCGGTTTAATTTATTTTCCTAAAAGCTATTAATAGTTCAAATCTCATCCTCAGCGTTCTTTTGTTTTGTGTCTGATTAGCTCAATGCGACAGGATAATTCAAGGAATCCATTGTATCTTTTATTTTTGGATTTGCATTTTCAAAACATCTGCTGATTTTAATATTTACTTCTTTTGGAAGTTTTGAAAGTATGTAAGCTGCTTTTTCTTTTCCAAAACCTCCGCCAGATTCATTGTAAATTAACGGCCCATTTATCGAATCAATGTGTACACTCACAAAAGCCTCGTCATAGTCATAATCTTGATTGCAATATATTGAAAGAATTCTTATATCACTAAAGTTTGTGCTACTTATTTTTTGCATAAATAAATAATTGTCAAATCCAGTATCTGTTAATGTCATGTAACTCGTTGACTGACCTGCCAAGGAAATTAAATAGATGAGTAGAAAAATTGGGGCCACTTTCGAAAATAGCTTCTCAGTTTTTTCGCCAAGGTTTTGAAACAAATCATTATTTTTTATGATGAACTCTGATGCTTTTTGATTATTAAATATTCGATCCAGATAAACCAAAGGCGCTGCTGCGCCAAGAATTCCGCCGAATATGATAGCAAAGACAAAAATGAAGTTTATTACGGTGACTGAATTTTGCGGAGCAATAAAATTGCTTATTGAAATGCTTGCAAAGATTCCGCCAATCATCAGGAGTATCATTAAAATTAGGTACATGAAACTCAATGATTGGCTTGTTGCCAAACTTCTTTCAAGCTCGGGGGAATAGTTATCAAGTAAGTAATTAATTCTTTCAGCAAATAGATTCTTGCCAATTACTTTCCTTATTTCGACTAATGCCTTAAGAAATTTTGGGGACCGGGTATATTCAATAAAGAAGAGTGGTTTGTTTTTACTGAAGAAAACTGCGCACGGAATTGGCTTTGCTATTGTTCCGCCTTCACTGGTTGTGATAAAAGTTAGTTTATTACTTATGTCAAAACTTCTTTCTTGATCAAAAAGCAACATATTGAAATTATTTATACCTTGGTGCTTTTGTTGGGGGTATTTATCAAATCCTTTATTTTCAAGATGCAAGTGGTATAATTTAACGCTTGATGTTTCTTTTAAAGAAAAAGATTTTTGTTTTTTTAAATACTTCTTGCCAAAAAGAGTTATTTTATCACCCGATATTTCAATCTTATTTATGGGTGCGAATAACCCTCCTTTGAATACTTTATTTTCCATCAAATACACTATTATTCAACTAAATTAATAAAGATTCTCATTCTTTTGGCGATGCAGAAAACAGGTTTGATTTTAAATGAGTTTTTGCCATTACGGGTTGATTTTAGTTTCTTTTCAGACAAATTTCTGACTTCATATATTTTTTCTAAAGAACCTATTCGTTTCAGTTTATATTAATTGCTCTTGATTTTGAAAAGTTTTTATTATTCTTAGAAAAAGATAACGCTGTCTTGCAGGTTATTTTAACTTTGGCTCTTTCAAAAGGGTAAAATTTTTAGAATTCAATGACGGGAAATGTCCTTGCGTAAAGGGTTGTTTCTTATTATTTTAACTTT
Source organism: uncultured archaeon (assembly GCA_964541135.1). Lineage (GTDB taxonomy): Archaea > Iainarchaeota > Iainarchaeia > Iainarchaeales > JAAZKV01 > JAAZKV01. The sequence goes on from CAZIPK010000077.1 coordinate 4,139, forward strand.
GGGTGGTTCGTTTTATTTCAAACTCTTCCCTTTTTATTTTATTTTATCATTCTATATTTTATATTTTGTTGATTTGTATGGCTGAAAAGCAAGTAATTATTGTTGCGGGGTATGCGAGGTCGGGAAAAGATACTGTTGCCGATTATTTGGTTGAAAAGCATGGTTTTAGAAAAATAGTTTTTTCTTTTTTTGTGGGAGAGGAATTAAAAAAAAGGGGTATTATGCCAACAAAGGAGAATAAATCAATTTATGCGCAAACACTTTTCAAAGAATTGGGACAGGATTATTTGATAAAAAGGGTGCTTGGTGAGGCAGAAAAACATTCTAAAGTTGTGATTAGCGGGCTTAAGCCTATTTGGGAGTATGATGGAATTAAAAAAAATTATCCGCAGGCAAAAATGATTGTGGTTGATGCTCCTAAAAAAATGCGTTTTGCAAGAAGGCCAAGCGATACGCCAAATGATTATAAAATTTTTATTGAGAGGGACAAGAGGGACGTTAAGCAATTTAAGATGAATGAAGTTTTTAAGAAAAGGGATTATTTTATTAAAAATGACGGGACTCTTGAGGACTTGTACAAAAAAGTGGAAGTAATTTATAAAAAATATTTGGCTGGGTTAAAAAAATAATTGAGTTTGTGGGTTTTTGTTTTTGGCAGTTTTTTTGTTTTTGGTCGTTTTAGTACCAATTAATTAGTTTTATAAGTTTAATTAATTAAGGAATATGCATGGCTGATTTGTTTTCTGATATTTCAAGCGCTGTTTGGCTAGCCTTAACAAGGGTTGCAGATTCTTTTGTCATAACACTTCCAGCCATTTTTGCGGCAATAATTTTGATTGTTGTGGGTTACATTCTTGGCTGGGTTGTAAAGAAATTTGTAATAAAGGTCCTTGAATCAGCCAAGGTAGATGATTGGATTAGGGAAAATAACTTGTCCCACGCGATAGGCAATAGGCATATTTCAAAAATCGGGGGCTCTGTTGTAAAATGGTATGTGTTCTTTGTTTTCTTAAAA
>CAZIPK010000078.1:0-5037 GCA_964541135.1 uncultured archaeon
GCCCACTGTCCTTGCCGACTTTGGCGAACCAATTGCAACAGCAATTTTTGCATAAGTGCTTACTTTTCCTTTAGGAATTTTTGAGCACTCACCTAAAACCCTCTCGCTAAAACTCTTCATAAAACAAAAATAACTGTATAGAAAACATTATTAATTAAATTAACCATAATATGTCATGGATAAGCTGTCAATAACAATAGCGGGCGAAATCACCCTTTCTTCTGACCCCGGTGGAAGCATGAAGAAATGGCGGGAAATATTTGGAGTACACCAGACAGAACTTGCTAATTATCTGAAAGTATCCTCTTCCACAATATCCGATTATGAAGGCGGGAGAAGAAAAAACCCAGGAATAGGAGTTATTTCAAGATTTGTAAAAGCGCTAATTGACATTGACAAGAACCGCGGGGGAAAAGTAGTAAAACAACTTGAAAAAGACTTTGCACAGGAAAGAACCACCGCATTTGAGAGCCACGAATTCACTTTAGGAATAAAAGCAAGCGAGTTAGTAAAAAAAGTTAGCGGAGAAATTGTATGCTTACCTCACAAAATTAAGGAAGAAACTGTTTTTGGTTACACTATAATTGATTCAATCAAAATGATTCTTGAAGTGCCGGTACACGAATACATGCTAATTTACGGAAAAACCCCAAACAGGGTGCTGGTTTTTAGACACGTTGAAAATGGTAGAAGCCCCCTAATAGCAGTGAGAGTTGGTAGATTCTCAACCGATATGAAGCCAAGCATGATAATTTTGCACGGTGTTTTCACTAGCGACAAACCAGTTGACCCTCTTGCAATAAAAATCGCCGAAAGCGAAAAAATCCCACTAGTCACAACAAACATGCCAATAGAAGAACTAACAAAAGCGCTAAGCGAATTTGAGAAGTAAATTTTAACCAAAAAATTAATTATTTTTATTTAATTTTTTATACTAACTTAATTATTTCAAACCAGTTGGTGTTATGGAAGACAACAAAGCATTTTGGCTTTTTCCGCCAAGATTTGTTGTTCTAGTTTCAACAATTGACTCAAAAGGAAACAAAAACCTTGCCCCACATTCAGAATTCATTAACTTATACGGAAACAAGCACTTATTGCTTGCAGTGGACAAAAGCCACGACACGCACACAAACATTGAAGAAACCCGCGAATTTGTGTTGGGTTTGCCACCAATAAGTATTGCAAAAGCGATATCAATTTCTGGAAAGTCATTCCCAAAAGGGGTTAGTGAATTTGAAAAAGCAAATCTTACGCCAACAAAAGCAAGCAAAGTCAAAGCGCCTCTAATTAAAGAATGTTTGGCTAATTTTGAGTGCAAACTTGAAAGAAAAATAGAAAATGTTGGCGATGGAAGTTTATTTATTGGAAAAGTCATTGCAAGTCATTATAATCCAAAAGATGTTACTGACGAAATTAGTACTAGATTAAATAGTAGGGCCGCGCTCCATGTCTATAAAGGAAAAGTTTACACAACAATAAATAAAGAGACTGTCGATACGCAAATAAACTACAAAGAAATTCCTTGAATAGGATTGCACCTAAATTAAATCACTTTATAACTTTATAATGCAATTGCAACGTTCCACCCAAAAGTTTTCTTATTTTCAATAGCTTAAGCTTATTCTCGAAATCCTCTTCTGCAAAAATCCTTACTCCACTTCCCAAAACAAAAGGGTCTATATTCAATATTATTTCATCAACAAGATTTTGTTTCATAAAAGCAGAATTTGTCATCCCTCCACCAGTTAATATAATTTCTTTACAACCCTGCTCTTTAGCGATTCTAAAAACATCTTTTGGAGAATTAGCAACTAAAACCCCTTTTGGCGGAATAAACTCTTTTGAAGAAGATAAAACAATGCATTTAGTCTTAAACTTTAAAAAATCCGCATCAGGCAATTTGCTTATCAATTCAAAAGTCTTTCGCCCATAAACAAAACACCCTGCTTTCTCGCTAAGCGCTTTAAACTCCACCCACCCATTGTCAGACAAAAAATCTTCAGAATAATTATTTCTGGCTATAAGACCATTTATTGTCTGGGCCATGAATAAAATAACTTTCATGCAATCACTTCTTTATACAGTAAGTCATCCTGTATTTGTCCGCCCCCCCATCATCTATGCCAATTAGTTTTTTTGAAACTTTGGGCGTAACCTTGTATAGTTTTGATAATTTCCTAACAACTCTTGCCGCGGATTTGTTTGAACAAATCCACAAATCAAAACCAGTAGGACCACGAAGTGTTTTAATTACTGCTGAAAGAGGGTCGTTTACCGCTTCGGTTGAAAGCAGTTGCTTTGCAACTTCCATCATTGGTTCAGCTTCTTTAAAAGAAGAGGAACGCAATTGGATTATTGCCTCTCGGTAATTAGAAACAAGCTTCATGCAATCATCGCAAGAAACTTTTGACAAATTCAGTGTAAATTCTTTTGACTGCTCTACCACCATTTTGTCAATCAAACCCTTAACATTTACATGCAATCGATACCCATGCTCGCTAACTGGAGTTAATTCAACAAAAACTTTTGACTGGTTAACATCAGGATTAACTTTTATTTTTGAGGCGACCTCGTTAGCAATGGCTTCATTAGTGCATTCAACCCATTTCCCTTTAATCCTTGCTCTGCCACACTTAACACATCGCTCAATTAAGCTTTCTTTAAGATCAAAAATATTGCTCTTTTTTAAAAAACAATCCCTGCACAAACCAGAAACAAGTGTCTGAGTTTCTTTACCGCATTTTACGCAAAACCGATTAAAACTCATTTAAATCCTCTACCCAAACTCAATTTTTTTGCCTAAAGGAAGAGGAGTAGCCTTAATTCCTGTAGACTCCGCAATTTTTGAAGCAAAAACATCCATTACTTTTTTATCCCCGTGAACCAAAAAGACTTCTTTAGGAGACCATTTTTTTATTGCCCGAATCATTTCCCCCTGTGAAGGATGGGCTGAGAATTCATACTTCTCATACTTGCAACTGACCTTCTCTGCCAAGCCAGTTATCTCACTGGGCAATTTGCCTTCATCAAGAAGCATTCGCCCAGGAGTACCTTCTGCCTGATAAGATGTTAAATGAATTTTGCTTCTAGGATCCTTAATAACTTTCTTTAAATAATGCTGCACTGGCCCACCCTTCATCATCCCTGAAGTTGAAACAATTATGCTTGGCTTCTTCAACGCCCTTGCCCTGATTTGCTTTCCATTAACCCAATTGACTTCATTTAGCGCCTTCTTTAATCCTTTAGGGTCCTTTACCAAATCAGGGTGTTTGAAATAAACTTCCGAAACCTGTTTTCCCATTCCGTCAAAATAAATATCCGCATCAAGCTTGTACTTTGACAAAATGTCAATTACTTCCTGGCTTCTCCCAATTGCGAGCACTGGAACTATCGCAAACCCGCCCCGTTCAACCGTTTCCTGCACAGACTCACAAAAAGCCCTTTCCTCAAGTTTTCTGTCCTGCTGTTCCCTATCCCCATAAGTTGATTCAGTCATTAAATAATCAACTCCCCCCACATTCAAATCAGCGCCAGTGTGAAGCTGAGTTTCAATAACCTTATAATCCCCAGTGTAAAGAAAAGATTTTCCCTTGTACAAAATTTTTGTCAAAGCGGATCCCAATATGTGCCCTGCATCAAAAAACTCAAGCGACAATTCATTACTGATATTTGTCTGCCGCTTGTAGGGAACAATAAAATTATAACGATGAGTCCTTTCAATCTCGTGCTTATTGTATTTAGGGGCCATTCCTTCAAACTCGGCAATTTTAATTGAATCCTTCCACAAAATATCCGCTAGTTCCAGCGTTGCCTGAGTCATAAAGCTAAGGCACTCTGAATTCTTATAGAAATAAGGCAAAAAACCCGAATGATCTAAATGCGCATGTGAAATAATTACTGCCTTTACATGCTCGTTAATTTCCAAAGGGTACTCAATATCATTCTTATTGAGCTTTAACCCAAAATCAAGCAAGAACTTTTCACCAAAATCGAGCACAAAAGCGCTTCTGCCCACTTCCTGGCAGCCCCCATGACCAGTCAACGAAAATTTTTTATTCATAAAAACAACCAATTCACAACAAAAGTAATGATATACTGCTTTAAATTCCTTACCCTTAAGTAAAAAAAGGAATAATCAAAAAAAAATTTCTTAATTTAAAAGCTAAAAACTTGATTACTTCAAATAAAACTAAAGCCAATCAAAAAATTAATAATTTATTAATGCAATTAAATTAAAATCCAAAAATTTAATAAATATTATTTTAAAAAAAAGAAAAAAGAGGGTTGATTAAACCCTCATTTTAACAACTGCCAGTAGCCGCTGCGGCGCTAGCACTTAGAGCTTTACTGCAATCACTAGGAGCAGTATTGAATGAATCACAAATAGCAGTCTTAAAAGACTCTGCGTCTCTTGCCCCGCTATAAGTTACTCCATTTATTACCCCTGTAGGGCTTCCTCTCACAGCATACTGTGCTGCTAAAGCAACTTGTTCACTAAGCAAAGCTGTTTTTTCGCTTGCATAACATTGCTCAACTTTGGCCACATCAACGCCTGCTGTCTTTGCGTAATCCTTCCACTTGCTTTCAATATTTGAAGCTGAAACTTTCTGGTCATTATAGTCTTTTATTATTAGTGACAAATAGCTCCAAAGCTTGTCTTTTTGGTATTTTTGTATGCACATCTGGCGCACATCCTCGTTAAGTTCTGCTATTCCATGCATTGAGCAATAAGTTTCGTTTGCATCAGTGCAATACTCTTCCCAGTTTAATCCGTATCCTTTTGCAAACTGGGGGTAAATTACATACCCTGCTTTAAACTCTATTTTGTCGTTCAATAATTCTATTGCCGGCTTAAAGCTTTCAAGCGCTTGGATTCCGTAAGGACAAAAACTCATTACCCATAAATTCACCACTGGCTTGTCCGACTTAACAGGCTCTGCTGTTACAGGAGCTTCTGGCTTTGGAAGGCTTTCATTAAGATTGAAAACGCTCCCCAAAATGAATCTATTATTTGTGTAATAAGCTTTTCCGGCG
>CAZIPK010000079.1:0-643 GCA_964541135.1 uncultured archaeon
ATTGTTGATTCTTTGCAGTTTTCAACCAAAAAAGAATTTTCATTTCTTTGAAGCAGAACAGTTTCTTTTTTAAAATTATTTTGAATTAGAATGATTGAGAGGTTTTGCTTGTTTAATTTTATGAGTTCTTCATTGTCCAATTCATCACCTTTTATGGATATTCTTCATTGCATGATCCAGAGCCGTGGATTATTGCAGCATCTTCAAATTCGCTGGAATTAATTATTATTGGGCAGTATGTTTTTTCCCGTTGGCCGTTAATAATTTTTGCGCAATTATATCGGGGTTGGATTTGCAATGTTTTTGTTCCTGAAGATATTGTGCAGAGGGAATTATTTTTCGGGTAAAATGCGAGTTCTTGCGGTAAGACTGTGTTAGTGGGGGAGTCTTCTTTTAAAATCGGCTGGGAGTCATTTAGTTCTTGCGAATCATTTATTTCACTTGCAGAGATTTTTTGGCTCGCAGAGCCGAGAGCGTCAAAAAATTGGTCGGGGGAGTATTTTGTAAAGGATTCTTTTTGGCTGGCAGTCGGCTGGGTTAATTCAATTGAAAAATAAGCCGTTGAAGTTGATGCAATAAAGACAAAAGCGCTAAATGCCAGCGCATTAATTATTAGGGGTGATTTTTGGCCTTTTGGCAGGAT
>CAZIPK010000079.1:653-4973 GCA_964541135.1 uncultured archaeon
ATAACAAAGGTAATTGTCCCCGCAATTAACCCGCTTAATATTGCTTCGTTTAATGTCAGGGGGTTTATTGCCAGAACAGAGATTGTTGTTGAAAGTATTATTAAAATTGCTTTTCCAATAAAATCAAGGGCGATGTTAAGGATTGAAGAGAAGCTTTTCCCAAATGTTTTTCTGCTAAAAAAGCCTTTTGCTGCAGCATAGACTGCAATTGATATTAATATGTTTGATATTAATGCAATTATTGAGAGTGTTGCGACATATATTGCGGGGGGAAGTACTGCAATTGAATAAGTGATTGATGAAAATAAGATAGTTGCTGTTAAAGTGAATAAAAATTTGAACAAAATCGTTTTTTTCATTAACTTCCACCCAATAAAGTCAATGCATTGTTATAAAAATTAATTTTATCCTGCCCGTTTTTTTCACACACATAGTAGTAATTATAATTCTCGCCTTGTTGTATTTCAGCATAATTGAACCCGGATTCAAATGGTGCGCAGAGGTTTTCTTGCTTGGTGGTGTCTTGGGTCAGGTTGCTTTTTATTGCGGCAATATTTTCTTCGGATATTTTGTTTATTCTCGCGGATTCGAGCTGGTTGTAAGAATAAATTGTGGTTATCAGGCTTCCATTTGAGTGCAAGTGGTAGTCGAATGATTTAGTTTTATTATTATTTATTATGTGGATAAAGAAATTTTCTTGAGCATTATTGTTAATCGCTTGGGTTAATTCAACAAAAAGATTGTCAAAATCTTTTTCGTTTCCGAAGCATTTTTTCTCAATTTTTACAGTGTCAAACACAATAATTTCTTTTCCGTCATACTCGCAATAGGTGCCTTTTTTTGCCAGGTCTTTTGCTTTTTGTACAAAATTTTTAGCGCTCGCTACGTCAATTTGGGTTGTTTTAACCTGGTTTTTTTGGCTAAGGTTTGCAGGCCCTTTTTTTTCAAAAACTTCACCACTGCTTAAAATTATTATTTCGTGAAAATAATTTTCTTTGTCTAAAATTATTTCAAAAAATTCGGTTGTTTCCTTTGGGGGGTTAGTGCATCCAGAAATAAGCAGGCAAAATATTGCTGCGGCTAATGCAACTGCTGCCCAAACCAGTTTTACATTTTTTTTCATACTTATTTAACAGCATTGCATTTTATAATGGTTTTTTGTATTGTTGGGCGGCGCACTTGTTTTCCAAAAGGTATATTAACTCTTTTAGGCATTACTATATTTCATGATTGAGCTTGAAAGGACATTTCTTGCCAAAAGGTTGCCTAGTTTTTTGAGGTGCAAGAAGACGGAAGTCCTTGACATTTATATTCCAACTTATTTTGACCATCCAAAGATTAGGATACGAAAGCTTGGTGATAAGTATGAGCTTACAAAGAAGTATCAGATTGATGAGGCTGACCATTTTAGGCTTATTGAAGAAAATATTAATTTAAGCGAGGGAGAATTTTGTGCGCTTGAAAAAGAGCTTAAAGGGAAAAGAGTTCACAAGATAAGGTATTTCTTTAACTGGAAGGGAAAAATCGCGGAGTTTGATGTTTTCCAAGGCGACTTGATTGGATTGGTTCTAGTGGGAGTAAAATTCACCCATGAAGAAGAAATGTATTCTTTTAAGATGCCTGATTTCTGTTTGGCTGATATTACTGAAGAGGACTTTACTTCAGGAAGCTTTTTGTGCGGCAAGTCCTACAAGGAAATTGAAAATCATTTAAGCAAGTTTAACTATAAACAGCTCTTTGTAAAATAAGCCATATTAGGTGAGTCCAAATAATTCTTTAAAATTTTTTTCCTGCTGTACTTCAATTTCTTTTACGGACATGTTTTTTAATTCAGCAACTTTTTTGAGTATTTGGGGTATTTTTTCTGGATATGCTTTTTCATTATTGAATCTTATTGGGGAATCAGTTTCAAAAAGCAGATTTTCAATTGGGAATTCCTTGATATTTTTTTGTATTTCTTCATTGTATAATAAACTAAGTCCGGTTGAAATAAAATACCCTTCAATAATGGCTTGTTTCATTAGTTTTTGTGAATCAACGAAAGAGTGGAGCAATACTTTGGACACTTTTTTTTCTTTAAGCATTTCTAGCACTTGTTTTTGTGCAAATCTTGAGTGGATGATTAAGGGGGCATCATATTTTTTTGAAAGGTTAATAAATTCATCAAAATATTTTTTTTGTTTTTCTATCTCTTCATCTTTTTTTGAGTACTTGAAATCAAGCCCTATTTCTCCTATTGCCTTTGCTTCTGAAATATTTTCCTCAATGAAATTAAATGCAAAATTAATTTCATTTTCCGTCAGTTCAATTAAATTTAGGGGGTATATCCCAATTGCTGCCATTATTTGGGAGTATTGTTTTTGCAAATCAAGGTTTTTTTGGTTTGAAGGAAATGATGTGCTGCAGGAAACAATTTTGCCGACGCCCGCTTTTTTTGCATTATTAAGGGTGCTTTTGAGATTTTCTTCAATTAAATCAATATGGCAATGGGCGTCGTAGAGCATAATAGTCGTCTTTTTAGAAATCAATAAAAAGGGGTTTGTTAAGAAGTATTAGTGTGGTTTGATTGAGTTTGGGCGAGAAAAACAGCAATTGGGGAATATTCTTGTTTATTGCTGCAATAATAATAGCGATAATAGTTTTTTCTTCTGCTCGATTTGAGAGTTTGCCATTTAGTTTTGACTCTAACTCACGCACAGATGTTTTAACTCCTTTGCCGCTTTTCACTTTTAATCAGGGTGGCGGGGCCTCAGTTAGAAATGTGGATATTAATCATGATGCTTTTGAGAGGGTTAGTGTATTTTTTTGTCCTTCTGATGGGTGTGCAAGAAAATTAATTGAAAAAATTAGAGGGGCTAATTCAAGGATTGATATTGCGATTTATTCGCTGACCCTTGACTCGATTTCCGAAGCCATTGTTGAGGCAAAAAAAAGGGGTGTGGAAGTAAGGATCATTTTTGATTATGATCAGAGCCATAATGATGCAAGTGATGATGAGTTGCTTTCAAGGGTTGGGGTGGATGTTAGGATGCGCAATGGTTCTGGGTATATGCATAATAAATATGCTGTAATTGATTCCAATTTTGTTGCCACGGGTTCTTTTAATTATTCGAACAATGCTGATACAAGAAATGAAGAAAACTTGGTATTTATCCAAAGCGAAGCGGTTGCAAAAGCTTTTGAAGCTGATTTTAATTTTATTTGGGAAAAATCTGAAAAGTGAAGGAGCTTGCTTTTAGTAGTGGCTTTTTTTGTTTTTATTTTAGTTTTTTCAAAAGGTTTTTGAAGTTCTTGATTTGGTGGTTTTTTGGCACAAGTTTATTACCCTTCTGACGATTCTTTTCTCCTTGAAAAATGCATTCTGGAAGTTGATTTGGATGGCTTACACTGTCTCGATTTGGGGTGCGGTAGCGGTATTTTAAGCATTGCAATGCTTAAGGCTGGCGCGAAAGAAGTTGTTGCGCTTGATGTTAATAAAAATGCAGTTATTGAAACAAAAAATAATGTTGAAAATTTCGTTAAGAAAAATAATGCGCATTATGTTGGACATTTTTTCGGGGCATTTGAAAGCGATTTATTTTCAGCCTTGGGAGAAAATAAAAAAAAAATTAGACGTGTTGGGCCAAAGTCCTTAGCTTCAAAGTCTTTGGTTTCAAAGAAATTTGATTTTATTTCTTTCAATCCTCCTTATGTTCCAACTGATGAAATAAAGTGGGTTGATTTAGATGGGGGCAAGGATGGAAGTGAAACGATAATTAAATTCATCCATAATGTTAAAAATTATTTAAATAAAGGGGGAATTGTTCTTCTTTTAATTTCTTCTCTAAATAAAAAGAATAAGATAATTAAATTAATTAAACTCCAGGGGTTTAAGGTGCGGGTTTTGGAAAAGAAAAAGCTTTTTTTTGAAGAGCTGATTGTTCTAAAAATCAGTTATTGATTTTTTTTGATCAATTTTTTCAAAATTAAAAAGAATTGGGTTTGATTACTGGTTGATTTAACTTTTTTTAATGTTTCTATGCATGTTTTACCTTCAAATGTTTCAGTGGAATATGGCCTTGCCCAGAAGAAATACTACGCCGCGCGGACTCCTGAGGAGAAGCTTGCTGCGCTGCTTGAGATGAAATCAAACGCTCCTAGCCACAAGGGGGCAGAAAACCTGCGTTCTGATTTGAACAAAAAAATTGCTGATTTAAGGTCCGAAATGGAAAGAAGCAAGTCCCAGTCTGCAAAAAAGGGGTCAAGTGCCACTTCAATGTATATCAGAAAGGATGGTATTGGGCAGATAGTTATAATCGGCTTGCCTAATTCAGGAAAGAG
>CAZIPK010000080.1:0-324 GCA_964541135.1 uncultured archaeon
TTGTGTCTGCGGGGAGTTTTGTTTTTCCTTTTAATTCTTCAGCGAAGGGAGATGTTTCTGATACTATTATCGCTCTTTTGCTTTCAATGCTCATGTCTATTATTTGCAGGTTGCCCCAGCCTGACGCAGTAAAAAAATCTTTAACGAGGTTTAACTCTTTTTCTTTTGTTAATCCAAAGTTTTGCGTAAATTGTTGCAATAGTTTTTCATGAGTGCTTTTTTTCACTATGCAATAAACTTGTCTATGGAATTCAATGTCCTGCACTTCCATTAAGCCTTTTAGAACCTCAAGAGGGATTATCAAAAATGGTATGTTTAAGAGGT
>CAZIPK010000080.1:334-4912 GCA_964541135.1 uncultured archaeon
TGTTGTGCGTGTATTTTATGGTGTTGGTCATTATGAATTTGTCAAAGAAATTATTAAGCGTAATAATCACCTTTATTTCCATTAGGAGAATTATTTTCCAAATATGCACATTGTTTTTCTTTAATTGAATTGCCAATCAAAATCAGGGTTTTTTTTTCTTTTATTTTGCTAATCAAAAGCATCCCCGCCTTTTCTTTCATTATTTATTGCGATTAAATGTTCCACTTCTTGGTTTTTTAGGATATGATGGATAGTGCGGTATTTTTCCGCAACTATGGGCCATATTATGGTGCTGTTTCCTGCTTTTTTTGTTATTATTAGTTTTTTTTCCAAGAGTTTTTTGATGTAATAAGAGTACTTGGTGCTTGCGCGTTTTTTTTCTTCCCTGCTTTTTGTTTTTTCCTTAAATTCTATTGCAATTTCGAGAGGAGTAGTCGGCCAGTGGTCTAAAATAAATGAATAAATTTCCTTTTCCTTCACATCCAAACCAGTTAACTCTGGCATTGCAGGTATTTTCGTTTGCATGTTGCTTAAAATAGGGTTAAATTAGTATTTAAAATACACGCTTCTGGCATTGCAGGTATTTTTAACTTTTGAAAGTTAATTTTTAATTTAATCAGGAATTTATTTTATTAGTTTTAAGAAGTTAATTATTGTTTTTGCGGTTTTTTTCTCATTTCCTATAAAGTTATGCTCTGCGTTTTTTATTTCTACGGTAATCAAAAGCATGGATTTTGTTTTTTCTCTTAGTTTTTGGAGGGCTTTTTTTGGGCTTTCTGGAACGGTGGTGTCATTTGAACCAAAAATTGTTAGAATTGGCAAAGTTATTTTCGAAAAATGCCCCAAGTCCCCTGAATAGTTGAATAAATTTCCTTCCGTATTCTTTAAGTCAGCATAACTAAGAAACCTTTTTGCGCTAAAATCCCCAAAGTATTTTGGAATTACTGTGTCGCCTTTCTTTTTCATTAATAAATTTTTGGCAGTTTTTAAGATTTGATTGAATTTTTTATTGCCCGTCACTTTTTTTGCCAAACCGTAGTCGTCCCCCGGTCCAAGGAGGATTAATGCTTTGATTTTTTTGTTTTTTTCCTTTGATTGGTAATAGGTTATTTTTTGACATCCTGTGCTATGCCCGGATAATATTATTTCTTTATATCCTAATTCACTCGCTTTTTTTATTGATGCATTAATGTCAATAACGCAATCTTCAAACTCTTCAAAGGCAGTCCCTATTATGACTTTTTCTTTTTTTCCTCTGTAAAATTTTGTTTTTATTCCTGCTCCACGGGTGTTTATTGAAAAAACGTCAAATTCTTTTCCTTTAAGTTCTTTTGCGAGTTCCCAAACAAGAGGGTGTCTGTAAAAATCGCCTGTCATTCCGTGAAGGTGAATTATTATTTTTTTGTTGTTTTGTTTTGATTTAGAAATGAATCCGTGCAATGTCAGTCCGTCTTTTGTTTTGAAATTTATTAATTCTCCTTTTAGTATTGTGGTTTCCATTTTTTTCACTTATTTAACTTTATTCAAATCCTTCTTTCCGCCCATAGAAAGTTTTTGGTTTCAACAAAACCTTCTTTTTTCCAAAATGCCCTGGTTTTTTTGTGATGCGCTTCTTCTAGTATTTGAACGTAATGGATTTTTCTTTTTCTTAAATCTTTGTAGAGTGTTTTTAACAGTTCGTCGCCTATTCCATGATTGCGGTGGTGCGCTTCAACAGCTAAATTGTCCAGCATGCACCAGCCCCCCACGTGGTGGGAAAGTATTTTTCCATAAATAAATCCAATTATTTTCTTTTTCTCTTCTGCAACAATAATTATGTTTTCCTTATGGTGTATAATGAATTCTTTTATCTCCCCTAATTCATGAAAAGGGTATTTGCGCGAGAAATCAAGTTCGTGGATTTTTCTGCCCAAATGGTAAATTTCGCCAGCATCAGTAATTTTTGCTTTTCGAATTTTTATTTCAGCGCTTGGTTTTGTTTGAATAAAATCTCCTAAATAATATTTTTTTTAAACTTTATAAGTTTATTGCCATTATTTAGCCCTTAATTTTATTTGTAATTAATTTGAAATGTCCTAACCCAATCATGAGTAGTTAGCTATTTATTTGCCAATTCAAAAATCAAAAGATATTTAAATTATTTCCATTTTATCAAAAGTATGGCAAGGTTCGTTGATGTTGAAACTCCTTATTCGGCGAATAGTGAAAAAGAGATGTGGACTAATTTATTATACGCGAGGGCGTGCGTTAGGGATAGTTTAATGCGGGGCGAAATACCTTTTGCTTCCCATTTATTTTATACTCAGTCAGGAATATTGGATGATAATATTCCAAAGGAAAGAGAATTGGGAATTGATATTGGGAAGGTTTTAATTGAATCGCTTCCAGGAATAGTCACAGTGGTTTACAACGATTTGGGAATTTCTAAGGGAATGCAGTATGGGATAGATAGGGCCAAAAAAAATGGGCGGATTATAGAATACCGTGCTCTTGGAAATGGGTGGAAAGAAAAAGAAGTTTGTTTTGCGCAAAAGCACTCCCACGCTTTTCTTTGGAATTTTAACAGGGAAAAATGATTCTTTATTTACAGCACTTTCCAATACAATGCCCTGTCAATAAATTTTCCCCTGTCATAATAATAATCCTTTACTATTCCTAGCTTTATAAAACCGTTTTTTTCTAAAACCTTTGAGCTAGGAAGATTTTCTGGGTCAGCAGTTGCTTCTGCACTGCGCAATTTTAATTTGTTCTTCATAAAATCTAATCCTAGTTTGCATATTTGGGTCCCGTATCCTTTTCCCCAGTGTTTTGTTTCTATTCCGTATCCTATTGAGGCGCGCGAGTCGTGCTTGTTTATTTTGTAAATATCAAGTACGCCTATTTTTTCTTTTCCCTTTAGCACAATAAAATAATACCTAACTCCTTTTGTTGAATCCCGCTTGGATTTTTCTATGTCGTTTTTTGCTTCTTCCTCGCTTTTGAATAAAAGCCTCTCCAGGTAGTGCTTTTGGTATTCTTTATCACTCATCATTTCAAAGATGAATTTGGCGTCAATTGCGCCTGCTTTTCTTAAAGTTAATTCTTTCATAAGGTCATTCACTATGTGATTAATTAATAACAATAAAAATTTTAAATTACTTTTTTGGTTGAGCGCTTAGTTTTTGGTTTGAATAGAGGCATTTTGGGTTAATGTTATTTCTTGCGGCAAGTTTTTGATGAAGTTAAGTGTTTCGTAAAGCGAGTTTTGGTTTATTTCTGTTCTTATTGGGGTGATTGTTTCAAGTGCATATAGTTCTTCAAGGTGCACAGCGTATTCAGAATATAGTTCTTTTTTGCTTACAAGTCTCTTTTGAACTATCCCCCAGTTTTTCTTCACAAAATTGCTTAAATTTGTGGTTTGAAATAACTCGATTTCGGGCTTTTTGTTTATTATCATGGTCCAATTAGAATTATTCAATAATCTTCTTTCTTTTACTCTTATTTTAACTACGTTTTCGCCTAAAGCGCCGAAACTAAATTTTTGGTCAATCTTTAATCCTTTGTATTCAAAATCCACCCCAAAATGATTGTCTTCAATAACTTTCATTTCTTTGGGAATTATATCTTTAATGGTTCTTCTTAATTTATTTTGCTGCAAACAAGTTGGGTTGACTTTAGTTAAAATTTTTTTTCTAAAAGAAGCTTTTCGGCACTTTTTGATGCGATTATTTTCAAGCAAAAACTCTAGCAAAAAAGAATTTTGCGGTGATTCAAACATCAAAAAACTAAACAGCTTTGTTGTTTATATATTTTTTCATCAAGACTTTTTTTATCTTCCACGTCCAATTTGCCCTGGAAGTGATTGGCGTATTCTGGAACGTATATCTTGCTGTTTTAATTGTGTTGATCGTAAATTTCTTGGAGTTGGATTTATTGGTTTTTTTTGAATCAATGGCGTATTTTTTGGAACTCTTGTCATTCTTACTTTTTTAGGTAGTTCTATTTGTTTAATCTGCCCTATTCCTTCCCTCATTCCACCGTCAGTCATTTGAAAATAAATCGGCGTCAGTAACGTGTGGGAAAAAAATTCATTTAAATCAACTGCAAGCTCTAAATATTTTAGTTTCCTTTCTGGGCGTCTTGTTATTAGTTTTCCCCATTTTTGTTTAACATATCTTGCTAAATGTTTTGTTTTAAATGCGCATATTTCTCTTTTTTCATTTAACGCAAAAATCCAATCAGCATCATTAATTAATTCTCTATTTGCAGCCCTTATTTGTATTACATTTTCTCCTAGTTGCCCAGATCTTGTTTTATAATCAACACTTAATACTTTGGCCCCAGTTTTATTTGATATTCTAAGGTAATAATCGATTGCTGAATTTGGTACTCTTGCTTGAATGAATCCGTGTCCTTTTGCCAAAGCTTTGAATTCTGCTGCAAGTCTTTTTTGTTTTAATACTCCTACAGGAAGTCTTTCATTTCTGGGCCTTCTCCAATGTGAGCCTCTTTTGTTTCCAAGCCTTCCAGCCGCAATTAGTTTTCTTCGATATTTAGACATTTTTTCAGTAATGGATATATCTAAGCCCTCGCTCAATT
>CAZIPK010000081.1:0-4849 GCA_964541135.1 uncultured archaeon
GAAATGGGATTAGAGTAAAATTTATAGGCAAAAGGGAATTATTTTCAAAAAGTATCCAGAAAAAAATGGATAAAGCGGAAGAGTACACTTCCCAGTTTGATTCAAAGCTAATTAACCTTGCGTTAGGTTATGACGGGCAGGTTGAAATTGCTGATGCTGCGAAAAAAATTGCTCAGGAAGTTGCTTTGGGAAAAATTTCTCCAAATGAAATTAATCCTGAATCATTTAAGCATTACCTTTATTCAGAGTTTAAAGAACCCGATTTGATTGTAAGAACCTCCAAAGAACAGCGCCTATCAGGTTTTTTAACCTATCAAAGCTCTTACTCTGAACTTGCCTTTATTGATAAATACTGGCCTCAAATAAATGAACAAGACATTGATTCCATAGTTTCAGGTTATGACTTGAGGCAAAGAAGATTTGGTAAGTAAATAATAACAATCACAAATAATTAAATGCTCCAAATAGTTAACTACTGCAAATAATTGAATATAAAAAATAATTTAATTGAATGTGCGATAGGCAAAGAATTAAACGTATGATAACTAATTAATTCCAAGTTTTTGTCTTTATTTTTTTGAGTTTCTCATTCATTTGAGTTCATTGTGTGTTGAAGTTTATTATTTATTGTTTTCTTTGTAAGGGTTTGGGCCAAGTTCTTTTTCATTAATCCAGATTTCTTTTTCATTATTGGCAATTCGGTATGCATTGTCAATTTCAATGTACTCCTTCCTTAAGTTCCTCATGCTCCCAAGCATTCTTAATAAAATTATTATAACTATTGCCAAGGCAATAAGGAATATTGCCAGTTTTGGGGGATCAATAAAAATGTTTTTTATGTCCCAAAGACCTTCTGCCACAAGCCCCCCAAAAATACCCAAAAGAATTCCATGAATCAAGCTGTTAAATTCAACCATCTTTTTTTGAACAACGTGTTTTTCTCTTTTAAGTATCCTTTTGTATTCTTTTTCCAAGTCGTAATCAATTCCTTTTCCCATTGCTACAAACCATTATACTTAATTAATTCAATTATTTATTAGTATTGTTTGCTTTAAATTGGCTTTGGGCAAGTTTTTTATTGAATTAAATCAAGTCCTTAAAAAATTAAAAGGAAGAATAATAGCCCCTCCCAGATTCGAACTGGGGTCCGCGCCTCCAGAGGGCGCTATCCTTGGCCACTAGACGAAGGGGCTGTTGTATTTAACTTTTTTTGGAAAAAGCTTTTAACTGATTCTAAATGCTAAATTTCTCAAGTTGCTTCCTTATTTTGAGAGAAATTTCAAAAATGTCCCCGCCATAAAGAAGTATTTAGGGTTAGTGGCAAGTTTTCCAATAAACCTGCTTGGCTCATCCATATTTCCTTCTTTTGCAAGGAATTCTTCGATTCCTTTTTGCTTGAGTTTAAGCATTAACTCGTCAATTTGCTTATCCCCAAGGGAATTTAAAAATCTCCTTATTTTCCAGTGTAAAGAAAGCTCTTTATTTAACTTTTCAAGATTTTTTTCATAATCACCTAGTTTAGCTTTATTTTTTAAATAATCAGCTATGCTCTGTCCAAGTATATTCCCTGCAGCCATTCCAAATACTATCCCGCCCCCGGTAGTTGCCTTTGTATGAAATGCCGCATCCCCCACAATTGCAAGATTCTCATTTGTAATCTTTTTTAATGGCGGCCCGCAGGGGATTAAAGCTGAATTGGCGTTTTGAATTCTTGATTCAGGAAGGATTTGTTTGGCAAATTCCCTAAACCTTAAGGATACATCTTCGCCTAAAGTAGTTCCTATTCCAACTTTGGCCTTTTCCTCGCTTATTGGGATAACCCATCCAAAGAAACCTTTAGCAAAGCTTCCTAAATGCAATTCAACCATGTTTTTGTCAAATTTTCCAGAAAGAGTGGCTTGCATTGTGTGAACATAATTTTCTTTAGGAACTTTTAAGTTAAGCAAATGCCTTACCGTAGAGTTAACCCCGTCAGCCCCGACAATAATTTCTGCTTTTCTTATTTCTCCCCTGCCTTCAGTCTGGACAAAAAGAGTGTTTTTTCTTACATCAATAAGTTTTGTTCCAGTGGATACGTGGATATTTGAAAGTCTTGCCTTTCTTAATAAGGTTTGATCAAATTTTTTTCTGTCCACTACATAAGCCACGGTTTTTTTTGCATCAATTGTAATCATGGTTTTGTTTGGGGAAAATATTTTTGCCCCCCTTATTTCGTTTTGAATGGAGTCGCTTAAATAAAGCCCAAGCTCATCAACCCCTTTTTTTGAAATTAAGCCTGAACAATGTGTTGGTTCCCCCACTATTTCGTGCTCTTCAAATATTGTTGACTCTATCCCGTTTTCTTTTAGCCTAATTGCTGTTTGAAAACCAGCAGGACCTGCCCCTATTATTGCAACATTATTCAATTTACTCAACCTACTTAATAGAATTTTATCAGAATATAAAAACCTTTTCAATGTGTTCTAATTTTAGAAATGCCCTTTTAATTTAGAATAAGTGTCTCAATTAATCAAAGTTTATGGTTTTGGTGGCTGGGGTGGTTGTTGTAAGCTTGAATTAGTTAAGTGTTCAGCTACTGACTTTTCTCCCCCAAAGCCGTGCCCCGGGTTTGAGAATCTTACAAAGAATGTTGCAAGCACAATTAATACAAGAACTATTATTACCCCTATTATGAGCCATATCAGATTTGCCCCGAAAAAATCAGGGGCAAGCAAATCTTCAGCGCTCGAATCGCTTCCAAGAACAATCGGGGGCGATTTAAACATTGAGATTACATCATTTTGAATTAGCCCGTCTGCCGTTGCCTGATCAATTTCGCCGATTGAATAATTTATTGTCCCAGTTGCTCCAGGGGCTACATCAAGCGAAAACTCTATTACTGGATCATCTTCAATTATTCTGAAATTGAGGTCTGAATAAATTTTGCTTGCTGAATCAATGAATTCTTTTGGGATGAATTCAACAACTTTTACAGTTGAATCATTAGTATCATTAATGAAAGTAATTTTGATTTTTGCCATTATTTTATTTAAATCCCCAACTTGAATCAGCAATAGTTTCCTTTCAGCTCCTGAGTTAATTACATGATCAATAAGGCTGTTTGCCTTTGACTCGGTTATTCCCAATGACTTGAGTCTTTCTCTTATTGAATTCTGGTCATATTGGTATTGCTTTGTTTCTTTTGTCTGTGCTCTTGCATGTATATTAAATTCAGTGAATAATGTTAATGCGTTTTGGGCTTGTTCCAATGCCGAGACAGGATTTGCCTCTAATTCTGCTTGAGCTGTTCTTAGGTAATTATCCGCGCTTAATTTCTTGTTTTTTAGGTCCTCTGCCATGGTAAGCTTTTCTGCAGCATAATAAGCCTCTATTGTGTCAGCAATTGTTTTTTTCGCAGTTGCATTTCTTATTGCTAGCTGGGCTTGTTGCTTTGCAGTTGCCGTATTTTCTAAGTTAACCATTTCCGCTAGAATTGTTGAATTACCTGCTTTGTCAGTTGCTGTAACCTTTAATTGGTAAGCCCCATTGTCGTATTTTATCGTATTTAAATCATAATAATATACAGTTTGATTTGTTATAGTGGTGTCCTTAGTCATTGAAAAGGGTGGTTCGCCGTTGAAATCAAATTCAATTTTTAACAAGTTTGTTTCAACAAGTAGCACTTGTATTTTTTTAACTCCTGAGAGGGTTGTCTGGTTATCAATCCAAAAAAGTGCTGGAGAATTTGTATCAATGCTAATATAAGATGTGCTTGAGGTTGGAGTGTTATCAGATACGCACCAAAAACCTATCCTTTGGTGCGTGTTGTTGTCAAGTGCGATTGTAATATTTTCAGTAATCGTTGTTGTTGAGCTTGACGAATCTTTTAGGAGAGTTTGATTCCCGTCAGGGGTAAAAAACTTATAGTAAATCTTTGCCCCAGTTACCGCTTCTGTGTAAGTGCAAGTTGCAGCCAAAATATCCCCGTTTTTTACGAATTCAACCGTCGCGCCGTCTTTTTTAACCGAGATTGTTGCGCTGTTTGAAATAGGGGTTGCACTTACTTCGGAAGTAAATGCGCTTTGATTTCCCGCAACATCATAAGTTAACACTTTAAAAGTATAAGTGGTATTATTAGTTAATCCAGTTACCGTATAGGATGTGCTTGAAGTGCTTGCTGTATAAACCCCGTTTCTATACACCATGTACCCCGAATTTCCTGAGTTATTATCCGCATCTGCCGCAGTCCAGCTTAATGATACTTGCCCGTTTCCAGCGCTCGCAGTTAATCCAGTTGGAGGGCTTGGGGCAACATAGTCATAAAGCACCCTTGTGGAGTAAGTATTTGTATCAATATTGCCGGCAGTGTCTTTAAAGTTCACATAAACAAGCTTGTTTGTGTCTGTCGGAGAACAGCCATAAGTGGGGCTGTTAATATTGAAATCAGAATAACTTGTTGCATAAGTCACCCAGCTTGTCCATGACGAATTGTCACATGAAAATCGCATTTGAACTTTTGCGGTTCCCTGGTCGTGTATCTCGCTAATTGTAAAAGTGGGCTTATCTAGCCTTGTCCAGCCCGAAAAGCTTATTGCCCCGTTATGTGGGGCATTTAAATCAACTGAAAAAATATAAACTCCTGATGAAGAATTGTTCGCCATGTCATTGACATCAACAGTGAAGTTGTGATCCCCTTGGGCTAATGTAGATATTGGAATATTTACCCGAAATCCGTTTGTTATTGCCTGCCTAGTGTCACTTCTTGTATTTCCATCAACTTTAATTACAATTGATACTTGATTTACTCCTGAAAAAGCATCAGTCATGTTAATGTCGATTGTAACTAAAGGAATATTATAGTCAGAATTAT
>CAZIPK010000082.1:0-4784 GCA_964541135.1 uncultured archaeon
AGAAGCAAAGCCTACTTTTGGCGGGGCAAAAACAGTTCTTGCTTTAATAGGAGGGTTATTTGTATTGTTGCTGGTTTTATTAATTTTAGTTTTTGCATTTGCCGCAATATTTGGGGCCAATTTGGATTATGCATCTGAAGGAAAAGTTGCTTTAATAAAAATCAACGGAGAGCTTGTGACTGAAGGGGCGAGCGGCATTTTTGGGGATTCAGGGATTGTTTCTTCAAGCGAAGTTGTTTCTTACATTGAGGATGCAAAAAATGATCCCGAAATCAGGGCGGTTCTTTTTGAAATTAATTCTCCTGGCGGTTCTGGAGTGGCGTCTGATGAAATAGCCTCTGCGATAAGCGATTTGAATAAGCCAACCGTGTCTTATATCCGCGAAGTTGGGGCGAGCGGGGCTTATTGGGTTGCTTCAAGCACGGATTACATTTTTGCAAATAAAGCATCAATAGTGGGTTCAATTGGGGTTTATGCTTCATGGCTGGATTTTTCGGAGATTATTGAGGATTTTAATATAAGGTATCAAAGGTTTGTTGCGGGGGAGAATAAAGATTTTGGCTCGCCTTATAGGAGAGTTACTGGGGAAGAAGGGGAGAGGTTCCAAAAGCAGCTTGATGAGTTGCACGAGACATTTATTGAAGCTGTTGCCAAAGGAAGGGGCATGGATTTAAGTTATGTGAAAAAATATGCAGATGGTTTTATTATGACTGGAAAGGAAGCTGTTGAAACAAGGTTTGTTGATGAAGTGGGTGGAAAGAAGGAAGCAATAAGTTATTTGGAAGAAAAAACGGGGGCTAAGCTTAGTGTAGTGGAATATTCGCATGAGGCATCAATTTGGGACTTATTATCTTCATTCTCAACGGATTTTTCAAAAAATGTTGGGATTGGAATTGGGCAAGTTTTGTTTAAAGAAAAGAAAAGCGTGAAAATAATGACTTAATCTTTCCAAGGCGCGGATCTCTTTTTCGATTTTATGAATTTTTTTTCCAAGGATTTTTACTATTTGTCTTTTTTTTAAAATACTGGTTTTTGTTTGAGTTAAAATTTTGGGTGTGTTAAAAAAATTTAATCTGGGATTAAAAACCTGTTTGGGGCAAGGTTTTTATCCAAGATAAGCATTATTGTAATTATGGTTTTTTTTAATTTCAGCCCTAATTTGGCTTCGGATAAGTTGATTGCTTTATTTTTGCTGGGCATTTTATTTTTGCTTATTTTTGGCTGTGCTGGGGAGAATCAGTCAACAGAAAATAACTCGGGTAATTCGGCGTTTGTATCCTATTCTCCGCCTGATGAAAATGGGGTTGAAATTAATCCCCAGGTTTATAATGAGCTTCCACGGGATTCATGCATTAAGGCATGTTTGCTGGAAAAGCGAACTAGGGGGGATTTAAGCCAGGGGCCTTGCCTTGGAATAATTGCGGTTAATTATGTTTGTGATGTGGCGCATAATCCAAGAGAAGATGTTGATAATGTGCCTGAAAATCAGTGTGCTGATTATGTGCAAGGAAGGGTGCTGCATTATATTGAAGTTGATGAGAATTGCACTTTCATTAACGAAAATTAAGCTAAGGGTTTTCTAATTTCTAATTTCAGTTAGTTTTAATTGTGCTGCACTAAACAATTGCCTGAATAAAAAAATAAAAAAGAAAAAGTAAAAAGTTATTTACTTTTTGGCTTTTTCTTTAATAGGGCTTTTTTAGAATTTTTATTAATTGTTTAATTTCTTTTTTTTATTTTTTAGTTACTTTTGTTTCTTTCATAATGTATTTAGCCACCATGAATATTACAAAAGCTATTACTACAAAGTTTAGTAATTCCCCTGCAAATGCCCCTATTCCCCAGTTCCATTGCCAGATGCTTATTGTTGCTGTTTTCCATGCTCCGCCCGGAATCATTGGAGTAATTGTTGGCATTATGATATTATCAACTAATGATTTAATTAGCGCGGTTGCAGTAACACCCATGATGAATGCTATTGCGAGCCCTACTACCTTGTATTCTTCAAGAAAATCCATGAACTCTTTAACAAGTCCTGGTTTTTTTATTTGAATATTAGCCATTGTCTAAACCCTCCTTTTATTTCTAGTTTTAAAGTAACTGTTTAAATTCATTTGTTTTTGGTTATAACCGGTTGAAATGAAGTTAAGTTTAGTGCGTAAAGTTAAGTTTAGTATTTTGTGGCATGTATTAAAATTAATGCTCTGGCCGGTTTTGGAGGTATTTTAGAGCTTTTTAATGGGGGGCAGTAGAATTTTTAAACTATTACAAACGGGTTTTACTTGTTAAGAGGGATTTTTTTGATTAGGACTAATACTTGCGGGGAACTTAATTCTTCTTTCTCGGGGAAAACAGTTATTTTGCAGGGCTGGGCTGACACAGTTAGGGATCATGGGAATGTTACTTTTATTGATTTGCGCGATCGCTATGGAGTGACTCAGGTCGTGCTTGACCACAAGAAGAGTGATGAGTTAAAAGAAGCGGCCAAGGCAATCAGGAAAGAATTTGTTTTAGAAATTGAAGGAGTAGTAAAAAATAGGCCCGGCGGAACTGAAAAGAAACAATTATCCACAGGGGGTATTGAGCTTGATGCAAAGAGTGTTAAAATTATTACTAAAGCAGCGCCCCTTCCTATTGATTTGACTGACAGGACCGCGACTAACGAGGATTTAATGCTTAAGTACAGGTACTTGGCTTTAAGGAGCCCGGTTTTGCAAAGAAATATGATTTTTCGGCACAAGTTGGTTAAGTGCGTGAGGGATTTTTTTGATGAGAATAATTTCCTTGAAATTGAAACTCCAATTCTTGCGAAAAGCACTCCTGAGGGGGCAAGGGATTATTTGGTTCCAAGCAGAGTGAATCCAGGAAAATTTTATGCTCTTCCACAAAGCCCGCAATTATTTAAGCAATTATTAATGATTGGCGGGATGGATAGATATTTTCAGATAGCAAAGTGCTTTAGGGATGAGGATTTGAGAGCTGATAGGCAGCCTGAGTTCACCCAGATAGATGTTGAAATGAGTTTTGTTGATGAAGAAGATGTAATGGGTATGAATGAGAAATTAATCCAGCGCGTGTTTAAGGAAATGAGTGGAATTGAGGTCCAGCTCCCATTGCCAAGAATGCAATATGATGAGGCAATTGCAAGGTTTGGGGTCGACACTCCTGATTTAAGGTTTAAGATGGAACTGGCTGATGTTACTGAAATAATGTCTAAAGGGGAGTTTAATGCTTTCAAATCAGTTGTGGAAAATAAAGGGGTAATTAAGGCAATCAATATTGAGGGGCAGGCGCAAATGTCCAAGAAGGATTTAAATGAAATGGAAAATTTTGTTAAAATTTACAAGGCAAAAGGGCTTGCTTATTTAAAATACCAAAACGGGGTGTTTGACGGTACAATTGCAAAGTTCTTTAGCTCAGAATTATTGGAAAAGTTAAAGCAAAAAATGAGTGTTAAGGAAAACGATTTAATTGTTATTGTGGGGGATAAGCCAAAAATAGTTAATGATTCTTTGGGAAATTTAAGGAAAAACCTTGCAAGAAAACTTAATTTAATTAAGGAAGGGAGCATTAGCCTTTTGTGGGTAAAGGACTTTCCAATGTTTGAGTGGGATGATGCTGAAGGCAAAGTAACTTTTGTACATCACCCTTTTACTTCTCCAAGAAGAGAACAAATTCCTGACATGGAAAAAGATCCATTAAAGGTTAAAGCAATGGCTTATGATTTGGTTTTTAACGGGATTGAGCTTGGTGGGGGAAGCGTGAGGATTCATGATCCTGCAGTTCAGGCGCGCGTGTTTAAATTAATTGGCTTAACTGATGAAGAGGCTAAGGAAAAGTTTGGCTTCTTCCTTGAAGCATTCAACTATGGTGCTCCTCCTCATGGCGGTTTGGCTTTTGGCTTGGATAGAATGGTTATGCTTTTAAGCGGAGGGGACAGCATTAGGGATGTAATTGCTTTTCCAAAAAACAAGGCTGCGGCCTCGCTAATGGATGATTCTCCAAGCAACGTGAGCCAAAAACAGCTAAAAGAACTAAATATTGCATCCACTTTGGTTAAGGAAGAAGGCAAATAAATTTCTCTAGCTAATAATTTCCTTATAAGAATTGTTTTTTCTAGCAGTTAATCAAACAATTCGCTGTTTTTTGTTTTCACTACTAATAAAGCATTATTTTTTTGCTTTTTTAGTTCAAGAGTAGGCTTAAAAACAATGCGCATTTACCTTTCGTCATTATAGATTAGGGGTGTTTTTATGCCAAAACAAATTGATTCAATCGTTTTAAAGGAGCCGGTAAGGAAAAAGTACTTAACGCTTTCTTTTGATGAAGGGGATGATGTTCTTTCCTGCGTTAAGCAGGGAATGGAGCAGAACGGTGTTAAGGAGTGCGATGTGGCTGAAGTGGATGGAACTCTTACCAGCGCCACTGTTAATGCGATGGAAGGAAGCAGGTTTAAGCGAATTGATTTTTCAAACACAAAAATTCTTCGTTCAAGCGGGCATTTCAAATTAACTGCGGGGGATTTGTGGGGTTCTTTGCACGTTTTTACTGAAGGAAGAAAACCAATTTCCGGAACTGTGGTTAGCGCAAAAGCCGGGCAAGGGTTTTCAATAAAACTATCCTTTGTACCTTAATTTAATCCTTAATTGAATTAATTTGCTTTTTTTAAGTAGGCAACATTTTGGGGATTTAGCCCCCCAAAGTTAAGTTTTTTTCAATTTTTTTAATTACTTTGTTTAAAATATTATTCTTATTTTGTATTTTTTATTATTTTTGCTAATTTT
>CAZIPK010000083.1:0-3891 GCA_964541135.1 uncultured archaeon
CAGTTTCAACTATGGCTATAGATAATCTTTATTATGGGAATACTAATGATGATCCTTTTGTGGAGGTTTCTGTTGGCAGAGTGCCTTTTTCCGGCCGAGCTGAGTTGCTTAATTATTTTAAGGATTTGCCGGTTGCGAGAGAAAATGGCGCGGTTAGTTTTGTGATTTACCCTGATAGTTCAAAAATTGTTCTGCCTGAAAGGACGCTTCATCAGCTTAATTTGGCCAATTATTACCCAAAAGTTTTGGACAATAATTACAAAGCTTTCTTGTCAAATGACTTGTCAATTAATTCAAAGACAAAAAATCGCGATTTAATGTCTTCAGACATTTTTTCAATAGCTCCCTCTTCAAATGAATTTAATGAGTTATTAAAGAATTCAGACACTTTTATTTTTGAAACTCACGGGGCTAATGATGCAATTGCGATAACCAACAGTTTGTCGAAAACTATTTTTGCTTATGGGGCGGGGAATGTCCCAAAAATAGACAATAGGGCGGCAATGCTCACTGTTAGCTGCAATACCGGCATGGATATTAGCCAGGAATTCATAAGAAACGGGGCTGCGGTTTATGTTGGAGCGATGGTCCCTGTTTCGGCGAGATTTTCGTATATCCCTTTAAATGATTCAATTGTTAGTGCCGGGGATGAGTTGAAATCAATACTTAATTCTGCGATAACTCCTGCGGGGTATAATCCAAATTTTGAGGGGGCGTTAGTTGTTTTGGGAGACCCGGTAGTCAGATTTGTGCAAGTTGGGGATAAAAAACAGGATTATTCTGTCCAAGCCAAACAAAAAGAATTAACGATTGGATT
Organism: uncultured archaeon; assembly: GCA_964541135.1. Classification (GTDB taxonomy): domain Archaea; phylum Iainarchaeota; class Iainarchaeia; order Iainarchaeales; family JAAZKV01; genus JAAZKV01. Next base: position 818 of record CAZIPK010000083.1, read on the forward strand.
GCCAAAAATTGATTTGGACGCGGGGGTTCACACGGTTAACATGGCTTCTTTGCCTTTCATAATTTTTTTGCCGGATGAAACAAAGAATGCCTTGCTTGAAAACAAATTTGAAATTAACTCTTTTGGGGATTTGGACCAAAAATACAAGAATATTGATGAAAATTTTTCTGTTGCGAGGGTTGTTTCAAAAAAGGATGCTAAAAACATTTTTGTAGGGCAAAATAGCGCTTATGATCTTTTTAACAGCGAATTTTTTATGATAGATGTGTTTAGCTCAACGCTTAATTTGTACAATATAATTCCTGCTGAAATAAAAAGCCAGCTTGAAAAAAAATATGATTTGAATGGGAATACATTCTTTTTGCTTTTAACTTATCCTTCGATGGAAATCAAAATAAGTGAAGACGAGAAAAATTTTTTTGTGATGGTTGATTATGCCCAGCCTATTGAAATTTTAAAAGGGCAAAATTCACATCCTTTGAAAGAGTTTAAGCTTGGTGGCAAAGTTTATCTAAATGTAGAGGGGGAAGAGAAATTTGAGATTAACAAAAGGGCGCAGGTTGATTTTGAGGATGGGAAATTAAATATTTCCCTCTCTTATTATGATTTCTTTAATTTAATAAAATCAGGAGCGCTAAAAAAGCCATTTTACATAACTCTTGAGGTAAATCAGGATTAATTTATTGCCCCTTAAATTAATGTTATTGACTTTGGGCGCATCTTATTTTCAAATTGAATCTCTTTTTTTTTCAAATTGGTTTTGGCAACATTTATTAATCTTTTTTTGTTTGATTCTAACAATAAAAGCAGTGTGCTTGGTGAGAAAAAGCCCGGCTTGAAAGGCAGTTTGCTTTTCTTTTTGGCTTTTTTTATGTTTTTGGAGGAATTAATTATGGCTACTGAGAAATACGTGTATATGTTTGAGGAAGGGGACAAGAGCATGAAAATGCTTCTTGGGGGAAAAGGGGCTAATTTGGCGGACATGACTAAAATTGGACTGCCAGTGCCTTATGGTTTTACTATTACTACTGATACTTGCAAATATTATTATGCAAACAATAGAAAGCACCCAAGTGTGCTTGATAGCCAGATGCTTGAAGCTGTGAAAAAGGTTGAGAAGAAAACCGGAAAGAAATTTGGCGATCCAAAAAATGCTTTATTAGTTTCAGTTAGGAGCGGGGCGCCGGCTTCCATGCCTGGAATGATGGATACAATACTAAATTTAGGAATGAATGATGTTGTTGTTGAGGGGATTGCAAAAGCAACAAAGAATGAGAGGTTTGCGCTTGATTCTTACAGAAGATTCATTACCATGTTTGGGGATGTGGTGATGGAAGTTGACAGGATGAAGTTTGAGCACATAATGGATGAAATAAAGCACGCAAATAAAATAAAATTGGACACTGAAATGACTGTTCCAATGCTTAGGGAATTGGTAAAGAAATTCAAGGAATTATACAAAAAGGAAACTGGTGAAGAATTCCCTCAGGATCCAATTGAGCAGTTGAAACGCTCAAGGGACGCGGTATTTCGTTCTTGGATGAATGATAGGGCTATAGTTTATAGGAGATTAAACCATGTTCCAAGTGATTGGGGTACTGCGGTTAATGTGCAGGAAATGGTTTTTGGAAACATGGGGGACGACTCTGGCACGGGAGTTGCTTTCACAAGAAACCCTTCGACTGGGGAGAATAAGTTTTACGGCGAGTTTTTGATGAATGCTCAGGGAGAGGATGTTGTTGCGGGTATTAGGACTCCAAAAAAAATTGATGAATTAAAATCAATTTTGCCAAAAGTTCACCAAGAACTGGTTGATATTAGGCAGAAATTGGAAAAAGCGTATAAAGATATGCAGGACTTTGAGTTTACAATAGAGCATGAAAAATTATACATGCTTCAGACGAGAAACGGCAAAAGAACAGCTCACTCGGCAGTAAAAATTGCTGTTGATATGGAGAAAGAAGGATTGATTTCAAAAGAAGATGCTGTGTTAAGGGTTGAGCCCGCTTCTTTGGACCAGTTATTACACAAACAGTTTGACCCAAAGCACAAATACACTCCATTAACTGAAGGATTGCCTGCTTCTCCGGGGGCAGCTGTTGGAAAAGTAGTATTTAACGCTAGTGACGCTAAAAGTTGGACAGAAAGAGGGGAGAAAGTAATTCTCGCAAGGTTAGAAACTTCCCCAGAAGATATCGAGGGAATGCATTCTGCAATGGGAATTCTAACTGCAAGAGGGGGAATGACTTCTCATGCAGCAGTTGTTGCCCGAGGAATGGGCAAGTGCTGTGTTTCGGGCTGTGATGAGATAGTGATGGACGAGAAGAAAAAAATGTTCACCTGTAAAGGAACTGTAATAAAAGAAGGGGACACAATTTCACTAAACGGTTCAACGGGGCATGTAATTGTTGGAGCTGTTCCAGTGGTTGAACCAACTCTTTCAGGCGATTTTGCAACTTTAATGTCTTGGGCGGATTCTTTTAGGAAACTAAAAGTAAGAACAAATGCTGATACTCCTAAAGACGCGGAGCTTGCAAGAAAATTCGGTGCAGAAGGAATTGGATTAGTTCGAACGGAGCACATGTTTTTTGAAGCCACAAGAATCAAAGCGGTTAGGGAAATGATTTTGGCTAAGGATGAAAAGGGGAGAAGAAAAGCTTTGGCAAAAATTGAGCCTTTCCAGCAGGAAGACTTTGAAGGAATATTCAACGCAATGAATGGTCTACCCGTGATTATTAGAATGCTTGACCCTCCATTGCATGAATTCTTACCAAAGGAAGATCAGAAGAAGGAAATTGAGGAAATCGCTAAAGAGCTTAGTGTTACTCCTAAAGAAATTGTCGATACAATTGCTTCTCTTCACGAGTTTAATCCAATGCTTGGTTTTAGGGGCTGCAGACTTGCGGTAGTTTATCCTGAAATAATGGAAATGCAGGTAAGGGCGATCTTTAATGCTGCACAAAGTGTGGCAAAGAAAGGAGTTAAAGCAATTCCTGAAATAGAAATTCCTTTAGTTGGAACAATTAAGGAATACACCCCATTAGCAGAGTTGACTAAAAGAATTGCTAAAGAAA
>CAZIPK010000083.1:3901-4746 GCA_964541135.1 uncultured archaeon
GCAGAAGGAAAAGTGCATTACACAATCGGTACAATGCTTGAGGTTCCAAGAGCAGCACTCACTGCTGATGTTTTAGCCAAGGAGGCGCAGTTCATGTCTTTTGGGACTAATGATTTAACTCAAATGACTTGCGGCTTCTCAAGGGATGACGCAGGAAAATTTTTAGGTAAATATGTTGAAAAAGGAATTTACGCAAGAGATCCTTTCCAGTCAATTGATCAGGAGGGAGTTGGCTTATTAATGCAGCACGCTGTAAAGCTTGCTCGCGGAGTAAATAAAAATATAGATATTGGGATTTGCGGCGAGCACGGTGGAGACCCTGCGACTGTGGAATTTTGCCATAGAATTGGGATGAGTAACGTTTCTTGCTCTCCATATAGGGTCCCAATTGCACGCCTCGCAGCAGCACACGCGGCAATTAAAGAAAAAGGCAATGCGAAGGACGATGCGAAGTTCAACAAGTAGATAGTTGAGTGAAAAAATAGTCGAATAGCGGTCAATAATAAAAAAATAACTAATTATTGAAAAGCAGGGGGCTTTTAATTTGTGTGATTTTTTATTCACTACTTGTAAGCAGCTTTAAATACATTAATTTCTTTTCTTTTGTTGGTGATTTGTTGAATAAGGCGGTAATTAATTATTTCATCGATGTTTTGCTCTTAATTTCAGGCGCAATTGTCGGAATTACTGGGTTAATAAAAATGCCTTTCATGGATTTTTTGCAGATTCACAAATTTTTGCATTACCCCACGCTTAGTTTTGTTCATGACTGGAGTGGAGTTATTTTTGTTGTTCTTATAATAATTCATTTGGTTCTTCACATTCCTTGGATTATGTGCATGACT
>CAZIPK010000084.1:0-4722 GCA_964541135.1 uncultured archaeon
ACAACCGCAAGACCTAGTAAAATGCTCCATAAGGAGGCAGGATTTTTTAGTTAACTGTGGAGAATTGGCTAAGTTCGCTATAGAGGGCATTCCCGATTCAGAAGGAGGGGGGCATGTTCCTGCGGCGGGAGCACAGTTTCCTTTGCAGTATTTTGAGAAGTTTATGGAAAGGGCAAGGCTTTATTTGCTTCAAAACCCACCAAAAAAAGGGTAAGTTGTTCAAAATGCCCTTTTGGCAAACTTTATAAATAATTCCAGGCTGATTCTTATTAATTAAGCTTGGTAATAGTGCAAAGAATTTGTCGCCAAAAATCAGGTTAATCAATAAAAAGGTTTTAGTCAATAAAAAGGTTAATTGAATTATTCAATTAATTAAAATAAAGCCCTTGTAGCTCAGTAGGTAGAGCGCCCGACTGTTAATCGGTAGGTCGGAGGTTCAAGTCCTCCCAAGGGCGTTCATAACAAATTAATTTGCACCTTTTCGTTATTAGTTTTATTTGAAACTCTTTGTTTAAATTTCAAGCATTTTTTTCATTATTATTTTAGTTATTTGTTGTTGGTGTTCATTTTCCAGAATCCCTATTTTTTCCAAGGCGCTTTCTTTCTGCTTTGTAAAGTGTTTTTGGGTGAAAGATTGCTGCTATGCGGTAGAGTGGTTCATGCCGTAAGGATTGTTCATATGTGCTGATTCTTCCAGAGTGCATTAATTTTTCAAGTTCTTTTTTGTCAAGTTGGGTTATATTCAGTGGAGGAAATTCTCGCAATCTCCCTGTTGAAAAAGAATTTTCTTTTGCAATTTTTATAAAATAATGTAAAAGATGCTCGCCTTCAGTTGAAATAAAGATTTGCCCCCCTGGGAGTAAAACTTTTGGGGCATGCATAAAGACTTGGTCGATTATTTCTTTTGCAGCACCCCAACCCTCCGTTCTATGTTTCTTCCCACCGGCATAATATTGTCCTGGGGGCATTTCTATATATAAGTGGCGTGTTTTTTGGCCTTTTAGGATCATTTTTTTTAATGCTAATTGTGCTGTTGTGGGAAAAACATGAATCCCGTACTCTCTTAAAGTATTTTTGATTGCTCTACAATAGTCTGCCTCGTCTTTGGTATGCCCCCAACGTCCCCCTCTTCTGAAAAAGGGGTTTACTACGGCATAATTGCGGTTTCTTTTATTCCCTCTTTTTTCAAATCTTTGAACAGCCCTTATGATGACATCAGCTTGGCGTCCTCCAACAAGCACTGTTTGAAAAATATTTGGAGGAGTCTTTGCTCTAAATGGGTGTGGCATAGGGCATCAATTAAAAAAGGGGCGTCATTGAATAAAAGAATATTGTTGCGTGTTTTTTTTATGATTGCTTGTTTTAGTGTTTTGAAGTTGTTTTGATAGCAGAAAGAAATATAAGTAACTATTGGGCTAAATATTAGCTGGCATGAAAAAGTTTCTTTTAACGGCTTTTGTAATATGCATTGGATCTATATTGATTTTAAGCGGCTGTACGGGTCCATCGTGTGGGAACAAAAACTGTGATGCTAATGAAACAAACTCAAACTGCCCTTCAGACTGTTATGCGGCTGTTTGTGGGGATGGAAAATGTGATATCGAAGAAACAAAAATAAATTGTGCGCAAGATTGTCTTGTAGCTGTTTGTGGGGATGGGGCGTGTGAGTTGGGTGAATCTTTTTTGAGTTGTTCTTTGGATTGTAATTGTGGGGATGGGTTTTGTGGTGTTGGGGAAAATTTTACAAATTGTCCAAATGATTGCAATACGGAAAATAATCTGTGTGGAAATGGGGAATGTGCTGGTGGTGAAACTGCAATAACTTGCTCTGCAGATTGCAATTTGCCTCTTCCAATTGTTCAAACGGGTGGTTTGGGTGGTTCGGGTGGCTCTGGGGGGCAGGGTTCTGGAGGGACAACTCCTCCATGTACACAGAACTGTAATTGTGGGAATGGGGTGTGTGGTGCAGATGAAACTATTTCTAATTGCCCGGCAGATTGTGCTTCATCACAGTATCCTTGTGGGAATGGGGTGTGTGCGGTTGATGAAACAAGCGCAAATTGTCCAACGGATTGCGGCGCGATGCCAAACTTGTGTGGGAATGGTGACTGTGTGGGCGGCGAAACATTCACAAATTGTCCGCAGGATTGCCCAATGTCAAGATGTGGTGATACAAAATGCACGCTTGCAGGCGACTGTCCTACAATAATTCAAGGAAAATGGGGGGCAAACGCTGTGTATTTCAATGGAAGCAGCACAGCTTTATCAGTGGCATCTAATTCATCATTAAATTTAACAAACAATTTCACGATTTCATTGTGGTTTAAACCAAGTACGACAGCGCAAAACACAAAATATTTGCTCAACAAAGGAAACTTTTTTTCTGTTTTGTATGGATATGCTGGATCAAGTGTTGAATTTTTTTCAGGAGGAGGTAATTATATTGGGGATGATCCACGCACAGATTCTGGGATGGCGGTAAGCGACACTAACTGGCATCATGTAGTTTATACTTATGATGGAATAAATTTTGCAGGATACCTTGATGGTGTGAACAAAGTTTTGTTAAATAAGAACTTTTCAATTAAGGAAACAAATTATGATATAACGATTGGTGGAGCGGGGCTTTATTATAACATTTTTGATGGAAACATAGATGAAGTAGGGATTTGGAAGAGAGCGTTAACAAATGTTGAGGTTCAAAATCTTTATGCTGGCAATGAAGTTTCTGGGGCAACCGGATTATGGCACTTCAATGAAACAAATCCAAATAGCCGATTTTTGGACAGCAGTGGTAATGGAAATACTGCTGTGTGCCAAGGGGGTGGCGAAAAGGCTGCAAATTGTCCGGCTGATTGTCCATCTGCGCCGATTTGCGGGAATGGGTTGTGTGAAGTGGATGAAAATATTTCCACTTGCCTAATAGATTGCAACCTAGAATTAAAAGAGCCATTTATAGTTCCGGTTCTTGTTATGATGTTCTTTCCATTGAGTTCAGATGGCAAATACATTAATCTTAGTGGGAATGCAGAAAACATGGTGCCGCAGGAGAGAGCTTCTCATGAAAAAAAAATCATTGACAGAACTACTGAAATAGAACAAATTCTCGAAGACGGGAGCAGGTATCATTATTATAGCAATTCTTCAGCAATGCCTTCAATGGATTACCAAGTTATTGAAACAAAAAAATTCTACTCTTTGTTCCCAATAACTCACGCGGGGGTAATAGGAATAGATAACGCAAGAATGCTTTCAAGCGACTATAACACTAACATTTGTGACTATGTCGATAATAAAGGGGTAAAAGAAGTATGGATGTGGGTGTATCACCACAAAACCGATTTTTTCCCGGTTGAGTCAAACCAATCAATGGGTAAAAGGGTAAAAGAATTTTGGAACCATGGCTCTTATGGGGATATAAGCAATAGCGCCAGGTCAGATGACTTACCGCAATGCAATAATACTTATACGGTTTATCATTATAATCAGTTAAGAGAAGTTGGAATGACTGTTGAAAACCACACGCACCAGATTGAATCTATTTTTAACAGTGTTGATCAAGCATTCATGGATAATAATTTTTATGGAAAATCCCTGGCAAGCTACCCTAGTGAGTCATATTATAGGTGCGGCTGGACGCATTATCCGCCAAATGCCCTTTTGGAATATGGGTGGTATTATTCGAGCAAAGTTTATTCTGATTGCATGGATTGGAAACCAGACGGAAGTGGCCAAAAAACAGAAGTAAATTGCGAAACGTGGGCTGGGCCGAGTTTATCCTGTCAGGCAGATGGGGGGATTGCATTCAAAAAATGGTGGATGCAAAGCATTCCTGGAAAAGACAACAATCTAACGTACCTTGGAAAACCTATGTTAAATTGGTGGGGGATAATTGCAGATTTTGACAAAACAATGAAATTGTATGGAAAAAGCTTCACTGAGTAATAATGATGTTTTTGATTTTGCAAAAAAAGCAACTCTTGGGATTATAATCACTAATACTTGGACAGTTTTATTGTGTATTAACGTTCGCAATGTGTTTAAGTAACTTTTGTTCTTATTGAGTGTATTTTTGTTGATCATGATGAAAAAGATTCGAAAAGTAAATCCAAATTGTATAAATAGCCGAGCGGGTGCGGGTTTTAATTTAGGTTTTAGGCTGCTTGACCCTAGGGTTTTTGGAAGGGGTAAGAGAAAATCTATTGTTCATGATTTAAGGCAGCCAAACGATGGGATAAAATCAGACTTTAAAATAAATGAACTTTTTATTGGAAGGACCGCCGTAATTTCCCCGCATTTTGATGATGCTTCTCTTAATTATGGCGGCGGGATATATTTATATTCCAAGTCTGGCGGGCAAGTTCACACAGTTAATGTTTCTCCTGGTTATAGGGTGCCAATAAGGGGGATACCTGATTCGGATGTTGAAAGAAAAATTGCTTTTCGAGTCGAGGAAGGCAAAAAAGAAAGCAAAATTCTTGGCACTACATTTCATTTCTTGAATTTAAAAGAGCTTTATGATCAGCGCAAAATTACGGAAGTAGAAGCTTTAAAATTTTATGGAAAGCTAGATGAAATAAACCCAATGACGATTGTTGTGCCGGGCCCCTTTGACGCCCATCCAGATCATCAAAATTCGCGCATACTTGCAATTAATTGGGCAGTAGCCAGGGCTTTGGGGGGAAAACCAGTTTTAATTGTGGAAGCTCCTTCGATTTGGGG
>CAZIPK010000085.1:0-2821 GCA_964541135.1 uncultured archaeon
AAATTATGCACGAACTTAACTCTGGATTAAATCCCGCTGGAAGAAAACTTGGGACAGTTATAGTGAAGATATTTGGAAGCGGGATTAGTTTAGTTCGTTATACTCCTTTTAAAGAAAAAACAACCAGACAGAAATCTGCAGGAACTCCTACTGAAGAATTAACCTTTAAGCATTTTCTTGAAAAAAGGGGAATCTCAAGCCTTATTCAAGCACAAATTCTAAAATTTCTAAAACAGCGCCATCCTGGGGCTGAATTTGAATATACCACTGGAGGAATATCCTTGGTCAGAGTCAGAAATTTGGAAAAAATTAGACCCGGAATTGACCCTTATGCATCAGGAAGAATAGAAGATGAACACACTTTGACAAAAAGATTCCTCAAAAAAAAGAGAAGCGAACAACTATTTATAGACAATTTTAAGTCACGCTCAAAGAGAAACAAAAAACACAGGCTGCGAAGATGAAAAAACAGCATCACAAACTAAAATTAAATTAGCAAGTATCAACCAAAGTAATTCACACATTATAATGGACAACAGTTTGTTTTTTCCCTTTATAAAGGGGGCTTTTTAAACCTTTCACTTGGTATTTTTATTAGATTTAAGCCTTTTTAAAGGGGCGCGGGGTGTTTTAATGAAATATACTATTGTTAATATGGTTGCAGCTGCTTCACTGGACCAAAATCTTGACTTATATTCTCTTGCAGTAGGGATTCCAAATATTGAGTACGAGCCGGAACAATTCCCGGGAGCAATTCTAAAAATTAAGGAACCAAAAGTTTCCATGCTTTTATTTAAAAATGGCAAAGTTATTTGCTCTGGTGCAAGTAGCGAGGAACAAATTGAACAGGGAATAAGAAAAGCAAATAAAATGATTCACGAGGTTCAAAAAGATATTAAAATTAAAAGAAACGTAGAATTTGAGATAGTTAATTTTGTTGCCACGGCTTCACTTGATGTTAACCTTGACTTGTTTGAGGTTGCGATGAATCTGGATAATGTTGAATACGAACCCGAACAATTTCCAGGAGCAATTCTTAGAATGGACGAACCAAAATTAACTTTTCTTTTATTCAAAAATGGAAAAATGATTTGCGCAGGAGCAAAAAAAGAGGCTCACTTAAAACAAGGATTAAAACTTGTTGAAGAAATGGTTGCAAAGAAAACAAAAAAAAGGAAAAAAACTGACGATGCATAAAAGCAGAAATAAAATCAATAAGCCAAAATTAGGGGCTTTTAACTTTGGGATGAACCAAAAAGTTAGCTTTATAAACCTTGCAGGGGGCAATTTATTTGAAGGCGGCCAAACCGCGAGGGACACACCCGGACCCATTCCGAACCCGGAAGTTAAGACTCGCAGGGATTGGTCTTGGCACTACTCTATGAGTGGAGCCTGCCAGACGCTGCCTTCACAAAAGAAATCTTTTTTTAAAAAAATTTAAAAATAATAAAACTTCAAATAAACTAAAATAATTCATTAAATAAGAATAAATCCGTTGAATAAAAAAAAGCTTGCCTTAAGCGGCGATTTTTAAAAAAATCCGTGGTTTAAATATATTTATAAAGACAATAATGAACCATGTTTTGAATAGAGGTGTATTTTAAATGGCAAAAGTTTCTCAAGATCACGAAGTTTGTATTGGCTGCGGAGCTTGTGTGGCAATATGCCCAGAGCACTGGAAAATGGAAGGAGACAAGGCTGTTTTAATTGGTGGAAAAAAAGAAGGAAAATTGTTCGTTAAAACGGTTAAAGACGCAGGATGCAACAAGGATGCAGAAAACGCCTGCCCAGTAAAGTGCATTAAAGTCCAGTAAGCAAAAATCATTAATAAATTAAGTTTAAGGACTAATAACTGCTTGTGAGAGATCACAAGCCAATCTATTTTATTCAAATTTTTTCATTTTTGTATAATTTTTCCATATTTTTGAATTTACAGCCCTTCATAAGTCTTTTTCAATAACAACGCATCTTCTTCAATATTAGGGGATTCGCAAATGATTAACCCCGCGCAATCATAATCTTTCAGGGCTTTAAGAAGTTCCTCGTACTTAAAATCAGACTCTTTAAGGATTAAATGATTTTTTTCCCCTTTCTCTGAATAAGCAATCCCCGAAACGTGGCAGTGAAGGTTTTTCAAAAATGTTTTGCCCAACACTTTTTCACTTTTTTCAAGTGCACTTCTAAATTCATCATAAGAATTAATTTTACCATTTGATCTTGCATGCAAATGGGAAAAATCAATACAAGGATAAACTTTGTCAAGTTGCGCGCTTAATTCAATTAATTCATCAAGGGAACCAAATTGAGTTGGTTTTCCTGTTGTTTCTGGACGCACACTAATTTTTCTCTCCTCATTTTTCAATTCTTCAACAATTTTTTTCATTTGATTTAATACATTCTTCATTGTTTGTGACGGAGAGTCTTTTAAATAAAAAGCTGGGTGAAAAGTCATTGAAAACGCGCTGCATTCATCAGCCCTTTTTGCCGCATCAAGCACCCTTTGGATTGATGCGTCTTGTTTTTCTTTCTCAACCGCATTAAGGTTTATGTAATACGACCCGTGGCAGCTAAGCGCCAGATTTAACTTTTCCACAGCAGCTTTAACTTCAGGCGCTTTTTCTTTTGAAACATTAACAGAATGAACAAACTCAAGCTCCATCCCGCCCAATCCAAGTTCACTCACCCGTCCAAGGCCACTAATTGTGGAAGGTTTTTGGGTGGAAATTGGAATTCCTGCCGTTCCAAATAATAATTTATTAAAAGCCATTAAAATCACTTAATTTAATTTTAAAATCACTTAATTTAATTTTAAAATCACTTA
>CAZIPK010000085.1:2921-4647 GCA_964541135.1 uncultured archaeon
AATCACTTAATTTAATTTTAAAATCACTTAATTTAATTTTAAAATCACTTAATTTGATAAATACAACGCTGTGAAGAAAATAAAAAACTGCTCTTAAACGCCAAAAGCTCTTTTGAACCAAAAAAACCTTTTTTTGTGCCAAAAAAACTTATAAAACTTATCCAAAAGCACGCTTATTATTCTCTAAAAATCTCTTTTTCTGTGGCAAGATAGCAGCCCGCATGGGCAACGGCAATCCCCGCAGCCCTATTCGCATATTTTATTGAGTCAATTATTGAATGCCCCTTATTAAAAAAATGCACAAATGCGGCCAAAACGGTGTCGCCTGCGCCGGTAACATCAAATACTTCTTTGGCAACTGATTTGAAATCAACAATTGGCGCATTTTTTTTAATATCAAAATAACTCATTCCGTCCGCTCCGCGGGTAAGTAAAACCCTTGAATTCAACTTGTCCCTAACAAATTCCCCCGCCTCCTTATATCCAGCAAGTCCTGAAAATTGCCTTGCTTCTTTAAGATTTGGCTTAATTAAAAAAACATTATTGAAAAAATTAAAATTATTTGGCTTTGAATCAACAATTATTACCGCCCCTGATTCCTTGATTTTTTCAGCAAATTCACGCGAAATCGTGCCTTTATCGTAATCAGAAACTACAATCAATTCATAATTTGAAAGATTTTGAGCAAGCTCCGCGTATTGTTCTTTTGATCCAAAAATCCTCCTTTCATAATCTTTCCTAAAATGATAATGCCCGTCATTAATATCCACCGTCCTTTCCTTAAGTATGGTAATATTATTTTCATTAAAAAGAAGTTTTTGATTAACTCCATTGGATTCTAAAGCCTCTTTTAATAATTTTGAATTATTATCATCTCCAACAATTCCAAAAAGATCAATTTTTGAGCCAAGCGATGCTAAATTTGATGCAAGATTGCCCGCCCCCCCCGGCTTATAAACTGATTTTGAAACAGTATAACAGGGAGCTGAACTTTCTGGATTTTGGCGGTTTATGCAGTAATCATACTTGTCCAAAAGCACATCCCCAATAACTGCAATTCTTTGGGCCATAAAAAAATAACTCTTTTGCACAATATATTTATTGTGGTTCAAAGTTTTATATTTAGAAAAGGGCTTTTCAACATAAACAAAAATTCAATTCATTCTTTTAAAATAAAAAAAATATTTCTAAGTATTAATTTTGCCAGCAAATCCAAATTTTATCAAAAAGCAAAAAATCAAGACTTCGCTAAAACAAGAAAAAAATAATTGTTAAAATAATTCTTTCAATCACGCAGAAAGTTTTATTTTTAAAGTAATGCTTTTCTGTTTATTAAAGAAAGAAATGATTTTTTAAAAGAAGTGATTTTTTTGGCGGAAGAAAATAACAGCTTAAACAGCGAAGAAACAACAGTTAAACATCACTCCCACCATGAACACCAACTTCATTCTGGCGAAAATGATTCTCTAGACAGCCATCATCATGAAAATGACTCTTATACTCATCATGAGCACCATACAGAACACTCTGCCCATGAGCATCACAATGAAAAACACCACACGAATCAAGAAAAATATTCGAAAAATTTTTTTGGAGGATTGGGTTTTAATGGAGAAAAAAACAAGGAAGCAAATTTGGTTGAAGGATTAAAACAAAAAATTTGGGAAAACAGAAAGATTATAATTTTATTAGTCGTCATTTTCTTAATTGCGTTTGGAATAAGAGG
>CAZIPK010000086.1:0-4637 GCA_964541135.1 uncultured archaeon
TGATTGAATAAATTGGTCTTGCTTCTTCTTGCGATAATATGATTCTTATTTCTGCCGGAACATGGTCTACAATTAATTTGTATGACTGGAGTTCTTTTCCTTTTGGAATTTCTTCAATTCTTGAGGGAACGGGGTTTTTTAATTTTAAGAGGGGTTTTTTAGTCAGGCTCGCCGGGTAAATTACTTCAAGTACCCCATCTTCTTCAAACATTTTTGATATTTTTTCAAGTATTTCGGGGTTCATTCCTATTGCCAGTGCAGCTTTTCCGGAGTCAAGTATAGTATATTTTTCAATCAAATCAAATATTTCATCAATAGGTGTTTTCGTTTCTTCTTTTTTTGGATCAATTTTTTCTTTTTGCGCTTTGTATTCATCTTCGTCTTTTTCTTCTTTTTTTTCATCAGCTGCCCATTTTTTTTCACCAGGAGTTTGGGTTTTATTATAAATAAGCTCATCAAGCTTTTTTTTCTTTTCCGGTTCATTTTTTTCATTTTCTTTTGCGGCTTCTTGATTTTTTGGATCATTAAATACAGGCGCTCTTTGGTTTGTTTCTTTTAGTTCAACTTGTTTTGAATCGCCGTTAAAGCTCATTTCGCTTTTTGTTTTGGTTATTGATTCTATGCCGAATTTGCTGCTCTTAATTTGGCTTCTGCTTGCGTCCTCGGTAATGTCCTCATTTGCAAGCTTCATTAGCCTTTCATAAGCACTTTTGTAATCTTCCTTATTTTCAGTCTTGCCTTGGTTTTGGGCTTGATTAGAATTTTTTTCTTTTGAATCGGATTTTTCCTTTAACGGGTTGCTTTTCATCAAGTCTTTTTGAATGCTCTTGAATTCTTCAACATCCATGTTTAGTGCGCTTTGTGTGTTCTTTTCCGGTTCATCAGTTTCTTTTATCAACTCTTTATTTTTTATTTCATTTCCAAAAGGATTTGCTGTAGTTGGGGTGGTTTCTTTTGAACCCCATTTTTTATTTTTGTTTTCATGTTCTTTTAAAAAATCCTTGGAAAAATCGCTTTCGTTGGGCGGGTTTATTTGTGAAGTTTTTGTAGCCTGAATTGGGTTTGTTTCTTTTTTTTCTTCGGTTGCAAGCTTTTTTATTTCATTTAGCTGACCGCCTGATTTTTTTTTGAAAGGAAATACGCCCATTTAACCACGTTTTTTAAGTAATTCACCAATATTAGTTCTTTCTTATTTATAAAGTTGGCTTTTTTGATTTAAAACGCTTTTTTTGTGCGAAATGGTTTGTTTTGTAAGGTTATTTTTTGGTTTTTTTTTCAAAGATTTGTCTCTTTTTTATTTTTTTTCTTGATTTTTTTTGGTGTTTTTTGAAAATTGACTAGGAGTATTATTTTTTTTAAGAATGGAAGATTATTTTTTTAAGAATTGGGCAGTAGTTGGAAAATTGGGGCAATAATTCTTTTTATTTTTTTCTTCGCTAGTATTAATAATAAGTTTATTTATTAGTTTTTCATGGCAAATGATTTTTTTGTTGATGCCCAAAAAGAAAAGGAATTTGCAAGGCTTATGGGGCAGATTAAGTCCTCTTCAGGCGATTATGGGGGCAAGCAGAATTTTGATGCTTTTACTGCTCTTTTGGGCCAGGAAAGGATGCTTACTGAAATCAAATCAAAGCTTGCTTCTGGTGTTCGCGGTCAGACACTGGTTTTTTGTGATCCTTCCAATTCAAAGGAAGCTGTTTTGGCTCTTTGTAGGTTTGTTTCCCAGTCAGGCCACATCCCAGCCGTGGTTCTTTTGAATAATACTTACTCCTCCTTTTCAAGGGAGATGTCGGCGAGCAAGTTTAGCGGGGAGTATTATATAATTGATGCGGTTTCCAACAGCATTTCAAAAACAGATGAGTTGGAAAAGATTTTTTTTGTTGATTCTTTGCGTAATTTGACCCAAATGGAAATTAAAATAAATAAATTGATTGATTTGAACTCAGGAGTTATTTTTATTTTTGATTCCCTTTGGATTCTAAGCCTTTACCATGATGAGGATATTTTGCTTAAATTTATTTATTCTGTCACTAAAATACTCCGAAAAAGGGGGGTTAATAGTTTTTTTTTCCTTTCCAACAAGAAAGGCTCCCAGAAAATTAACCAGTTTTTTGATGAAACAATTGAATTAAAGAGGTTTTTATAAAAGGTGTTGGTTTTTTTGTGGATAATTTTTGGGTAAAAGTTAAGTTATAATACTTGTTTTGTTTTTATTTATTTGCAGTTATAGTTGCTTGATTTAATTATCGGTTTTGTTGTAGGCATTTATTAGGAGTTATTCTTTTAGCAAGGGTTGTGGATTTTAAAAAGAGTGTGCGGTGTTTGAATGATTTTTGTTTCAAGAAAAGTTGTTTACCCTTTTTTCATGGGAGTTTTTTCAGTCTGCCTTTTGGTTTTGATTTACATTTTGTTCTTTAACCAGGGGCTTGTTGTAAAAGATCCTGCGGTTTCGCTTTCAACTAATAATTTGGTGTTGAAGATGACTTTGTATAACGAATCGATGCACACCATTTCTGGGATAAAGGTTACTGTTAAGAGCTCTAAAAGGGCATTTGAATTTTTCCTTAACGGGGATGAATCAAAATCTTCATTAATGCCTGGGGAAAAATATGAGTTTTTGGAGGCGATTGAGTTAAGCGAAAGCCTTTATTATTCCGTTTTCATTTCCGCGCCTTTCAACAAAACTATCCCAATGAATTTTGAACTCAAAGAAAGCACTATTGATCCTGTTTTAGCGAAGGTGACTATTAATCCAAGAATTTATTTGAATGAAAAGTATTCCTACACTATTGAATTGTGCAATGTTTCTGACGATGCTTTGCCTGAAGTTATTTGGGTTGAAGAGGCGGCGGAAGGTTTTTTTAAGGAAACTTTTTTTGAACGCTCAATTCCGCTGCAAAAGGATGAATGCAAAACAATTTATTCCACCCTTACCCCGATTAAGTCTGGGAGTGTTGAGTTAAAATTCTCTTTGAGGGTGGGGCCTATAAGCAAGGGTTCTAGCAAGGTAATTGAGGTTGTTGAAAGGGGTAATTAGTTTTAGGCATTGAATTAAATTATTATACTTCATAAGTTGTTTATTTTATCGGGTTAAGAAAGTTATTTATTTTGTTAAGGGTTATTTTATTTAATTGGATTAAAAAAAGGTTTTTTTAAAAGTAATAATTTTTTTGTTTTTTTATTAATCAGTTTTTTTTGGTGATGTATTGGCTAATAAGGAATCAATAATTGAAGTTATACAAAAAATGGTTCAGGAAGGGCAGGGCAGGGAGAAGATTCTTGAAACGCTTAGCGATTTGGGCGTTAATGACGAGCAGGCAAAAAGGCTTCTTTTAATTGCTGAAGCGGATACTTTCACTTTGCTTAAAAAGGAAATTAACAGTCTTGTTAGGGAAGAGATGCTTTCCCAAAAAAAAGATTTGGAAGAGCTCGTTAAGAAGGAAATGAAAGAAGTTGAGGATGAAGAGAGAAAAAAAGTTGCTGAAGTGGCGACTATTGGATTAAGAGAGGCGAAAGAAGAGGTTATTGATGAATCGCGAAATCTGGAAGTAAGGATTAACAAGCTTATTTCAGAGTCCCAAAAAGGGGTTTCTCTTGTAAAAATGGCGTTGGATTCTTTAAGCAATAGAATGGCGCAAATGGAAATTGATGTGGAACAAATAAAAGTGCATAAATTCAGGCGAAAATCGCTTGTAATTTCTTATATAATGCTTGGTTGTGGGGCAATATTATTGCTTTTGAGCTTTGGGCTGTTTTTTGTTAATTTCAACTCGATTGACATGACTCAAATAGTGGTTATTGTTGTTCTGGTTATTGCGAGCATTGCATTAATGTTTGCCTCAATAATTGGGTAAAGCAAGGCAAATATTTTTTACCCCCCAAACACTTTAATTTGCTATTTTTTGCCTATTTGACTGGTTTTAAAGAAGAAATAAGTTTTTTTCGTAATTGATAGTATCAGATTAATTTAAAAAACCAATAAAATAATTTAATTGGGCAATTTATTTGGATTTTTTCCCTAAAACGATTGATTTAAATGCTTCTTGTTGCAGTTTTTTAATATACTTTTGGTGGGCTTAATGGATAAAGTTGATTCAAAAAAAACTGTTGATAATGAGGAAAATATTGACGAAAATGAAGAAAATGCACAAGAAAGTGATGAAATAAACAAAAAAAACAATTCTTTGACAGATGAGGATTTTGAAGAAACTGCCCAAGATGAAGCGTCTAGTGAAGAAAAAGAGGGTGAAGAAGGAGCTTTGGAAGCCGATAATGGAAAATTGCCTTTCCCAAGAGCTACTATTACTAACCTTGTCAGGAAGAATGTTTCCAAAGGAAAGCAAATTAAAGGGACCGTTAAGGATGAAATGAACCTTTGGGTAAACAAGATGGTGGAGCGGATTGCAAAAAAAATGGATTCCCAGCCGTACACTTTTGTTAATTATGACATGCTTAAGGATGCTGTTGCACCTTATGAGGATATTCAAAGCATTGACAAGCAGCGAGAAGAGCTTGTAAAGAAAATTAATTTAATCAAGGCAGAGTGCGAGTCAGTAATTAACCAGATTGACTCTGAAACAAAAAAACTGATTAAAGATATGTTCGACACGATGGATAACGCCAGCGGAGTAGGTCTT
>CAZIPK010000087.1:0-4585 GCA_964541135.1 uncultured archaeon
ACTCTTTAATTATGGAATAATTTTTTTATGAGGGGATATTTTTTTTAATTCTTTAATGAAAGTTTTTTTAAGTTTTTAATTAAAGCTCTTTAGTGAGTTGCTTTTTTAGGAGGATTTTGTCAAAAACCCCATGCCTTTATTCACAAACATCTGTTTAAAAACAATTTTTTATATAGGGTTAGTTGAGAAGCCGGCAATTAGCAGGCATTCTTAGGTTGTGGGAAAATGAATTATTTCTGTCCAAAGTGTTATGGTGAAAAATATGTTACTGTAAGGCTGCAACAGGAAGGGCAGGAATGGCGATGCACCCAAAACTCTAACCACTTATTCATAATTGATTCCCAAGGCTTTCCACGGTCAAAAAAAGTTTAAACTTTTGGAGTCAGGGCAAATCCATGCCCTTTAGGGTGCGGTCAAGCCGGAGACAATTAAATAATTTAAGTCGCCCAAGCGACTTAGTTCCCCTTGTGGGGGAAAGCTCCACGCTTTAGCTTGGGGAAGGGGTACTTTTCTTATAGGGCTTGCCAGTTAGTAATTTATTAGGAAAATTGGGTTCCTTTTTATGTTAAAGATTCGTTTTTTTTATATTCCTTTTAAAAATGTCGGTGATTTTTTGCAATATTTTTAATTATTTATCTTTGCCATCTTAATCGAGGATAAGTTGTTCCATTCCAAACCCAGTTTCCATCATTCCAATAGGGTAAGTTGCCATCATATAAATTCGTTGCTGAATCATAAAGCAAAGTATAATTTGTGTCTGCTAATTTGGTGCAATTGGCGTCTCCACTCATATAACAAGTAATGGCAGTATCGGAAGAGTTTGAATCATACCAATACACGTTGCTAATACTGTAATTTCCTCCGCCGCCGGCAATCCCTCTTGCACTACTTGTTCCAATAATCGTTCCTGTTGAAAATGAATTCCTAATCATACTATTGCTTTCAATGTATCCTACTCCCCCACTAACATAAGTTGCACCCATAACTCTGCCAGTAGAATAAGAATTGTCAATTATTGAATTTGTACTGTGCGCGCCTGCCAAGCCGCCAGTATAGTTCCCTGTGTTTGTTATTTCACCAACGGAAAATGTGTTAATTATGCGGGAAGAGGAAAGCAACCATCCTGTTATTCCGCCCACATAAGAGGTGCCTCTTACGGTTCCGATTGAATAAGAATTGTTTATTTTTGATGAACTAGTATGCCCCGCCAATCCCCCAGTCCTATCTTCTCCGTTAACTAATCCAGAAAAATAAGAGTTATTTATTTGACCATACCCAACAAAATAACCAACAAGTCCGCCTGTGTAAGCGCCACCAGTAATTGTGCCATTAAAGTAAGAGTCGTATATACTTGAACCATTATTAGTTAAACCAACCAAACCGCCGGTATAATCCATTCCGTTTACTGTTGCTAAAGAATAAGAATTGCTAATTATTGAATTTGTATTAAGGTACCCTGCGATTCCGCCGGTTCGGCTTCCATAACCATTTATCGTTCCAGTGGAATAAGAATTATGAATTATTGAATTGTTGTAAGCATATCCTGCTACTCCGCCAATATTATAACTTCCATTGATATTCACATTGATTAGTCCAAGATTATTAATATCTACATTGTTTAAATGAGCAAACAAGCCGTGATAATTATTATCCGGGTTGTTAATATAAAGGCTGGCAATTGTTTTGTTATTTCCATTAAAGTTTCCAGTAAAGTAAACAGAAGGACTGCCAATTGGGTCCCATCCTGTTCCTGTTGTGTAGCTTGGGTCGCAGTTTCTAAAATCAATGTTGTTTTGTAAAATGTATGCCCAGCTTCTGGTGGTTGCGTTGTAGTCTATTGTGTTTAGGTCGTTGCAGGTGCATATTGGGTGTTGGTTTAGTGATGAGTTCCAGTCGAAGCAGTTTGTTTGGTTGAGGAGGAGGGTGTTGTTTGTGGGGTTTATTGTGGTAATTTGGGTGGTTGTTAGGTTGGTTGCTCCTGTTTGGTTTTTTGTTAGTCCGTTTTGGGTTTGGTAAGTTATTGTTATTGTGTTGTTGATTGTTGCGCCTAGTTGGGGTTTGTTTAGGTGAATGGTTTTGGTTTCTTGTCCTTGTAGTGTAAGGTTATCTGGGTATATTGCTGTTCCGTTTATTGTTATTGATTGTATTGTTGTCATTTCGCTTGTGTTATTTTTGATTACTAGTAGGAGTGTTCCGTTAGCATCTGTTTGTGAGTCTGTTATTGCCAACGGCTGGCTTGCCCAATAAAGCTTTGATTGTTGTTCATTTACTGTAGTTGCACTGCTTGTTTGGTTAATCAAAAGCGAGACTATTACTAAAGCAATAACCACTATGATTGCAATGATTATTAAGTATTCAATTGTCCCTTGTGCAGATTTTTCAATAATGGTTAAATAGTCTTTTTTATTATTTTGCATGTTATAATCTTGCTTCTGTTGTTTTTATATTTTAGTTTTAATACTATAAGCTTTTTTTTTAAAAAAATATTTTTGAAGGTATAAAATTATTAATTATTTTTAGCATGTCAAATAAGGCAGGTTTAATAATATGAAAAACAATTAATTTGAAATGAAACAGAATGAAAATAAAGGCAAGTTTTCGTTTCAAAAAGTGCATAAAACTTTCTCAAAAAAAGTTATTGAAAAAAATGGAAGGTTGGATAAAAAGAGTGAGTTAAATACCTTCTCAAAAAACTCTTTGTTTATTGATATTATAATTTTGGTTTTTTCAATAGGAATTAGCCTTAGCGCAGGAGCAATTGGCTCAATTTTTACTATCCAATACATTCCAACCTGGTATGCAACACTAACAAAACCATTTTTTGCTCCGCCAAACTGGCTCTTTGGACCAGCCTGGACAACACTTTATATTTTAATGGGAATTTCACTATTCCTAATTTTAAGAAAAAGAAATTTCTTTGAGAAAATGAATAAAATTGCCATAGGTTTCTTTGGAATACAATTAGTGCTTAATACTTTGTGGTCCTTCTTGTTCTTTGCCCTACAAAACCCATTTTATGGCTTAATTGGAATAATATTTCTATGGTTCTCAATTCTTGGAACAATAATTGCATTTTACCCGATATCAAAAAAAGCGGCTTATCTTCTAACCCCTTACATCTTGTGGGTAAGCTTTGCTTCAATACTAAATGCATCAATTTGGCTTCTTAACCCATAAACAATCAGTGATTTTAGTAAAAACTTCATCCATTGATTCTACCAAAAATCCAATATGGTAATTTATTTTAAAAATTTAGCTTATTTCCTTTTAAAAATTTGGAATTTTCTTCGTTTTGGTTTTTGTTTTTCTGTTAATTTTTTTCTTGTTTTTATTAATAATTCCGATTCTTCTACCCTCATATTGTGAGCAATTTCTTGTGGAACAAGTAAATTAACTTTCTCATAAAATTCAGGGCTATTTGGTCTCATTCCAGTGGCTATTAATTGTTTTGCCGTGTCTGTCCAAGCATTCATAAAAGCCATCCTTGCAGGGCCGCCTTCAAGCCTTGCCCCAAACCATTTCTTAATCTCTGCTTCAGAAGCCATAAAGAACACATTTATTGCTTATTTAGTTTGTTTTTTAGTATAAATTTTTATCGTCTAGTTAAAGATTTTGGGATTATGCTTGGGGTTTAATTTTTTGGGTTTAAATGTAATTATTTTTTAAAGAATTAATTTTTAGGCTTATTCTGATTTTTTCATTTACTCTAATTTTTAGCGCGCCTAAACATTTAATAACCTTGGATTGATTAGTTTTTAATGCCCTTAAAGAATCGAAATTTTAGTTTAGGTTATGATGTTGGAAGTGCTTTTTCTGCAAAGAAAAAACCCTTTAAATCACAAAAAACTACTTTTAAAAAACCAGTAAGGGCATTAGACGTAAAACCGGCAGGAAAGAGAAAATTTTTTAAGGTTGTAGAGTTAGGAGTCGGAGAGACTCCAATAGGGTTAGTAAAAAAAGCACTTAAAAGCCAAAGCCAAGGCAAGAAAAGAAAATTTTTAGGGGTTGAATTAAGTGATATAAAACTTGAAGAAACATTAAACCTTGCAGGGGCAAGTAAAATTCCAAAAAATCTTAAACTAAGAAAAGAGGATGCTTTTGATGCGCTTAAAAGAATGCAATCCGAAAGCGTGGAGGTAATTTTTGCAAGCTATTTGCTAAATGTAGTGTCGCATCAAAGAATCAAAATTAGGGGGGAAGAAGTTCCAAAACACATAGCCTTAATTAATGAGGCAAAAAGAGTGCTGGTTCCAGGAGGAAGAATTGCTTTTGTTGGTGATAAGAGCTTTATTCTGGATGCGCGAGAAATTGCCAAAGCAAGTGGATTAGGATTTCACGCAATAAGTATCCCTGACAATATTGCCATAAAATCTGATGCCAAGTATATCAGGGAAAGAGCGACTGCGCGTGAAAGAGAAGAATATTTTTTTGAATATAAAAAACAAATGGGATTTGAAGGCGGACTTGAACTTGAAAATTTTTTAAGAAAACTAATTGAATTGGGAATTGTTAAAAATAAGGAGGATTATGTTAGGCCAACAATTTATATTTTGCGAAAACCAAGAGCCCCCCAAGAAAAGCTTGT
>CAZIPK010000088.1:0-4483 GCA_964541135.1 uncultured archaeon
TAGCAATAACAAATGCAAACAACCCAACATTACTTTTTTTATAAACAGATAATGAGATTAAACTATTCTGAATACTGAAGTAAGCTTTATCTGCAAAATTATAAATAGGGATATATGTTTCAGGTCTGTCTTCTAAATCTTTTATTAATTCATTTAAATTAAACGACGGATTTCCTTTTGCGCCGAATACATAGGAAACAAATTTAGTTCCATCTGGAGATGTGTATCCACAAGAGCTGTTTTTGTTGTATGAGTCAATATAAGCGAGTGAATTAATTGATGTTCCTAGAATTGATTGAACTTCTTCAAGAGTAAGATAATAACAAGCTTCGGCTTTGCCAGTCAGGAAATCTTCATTGGATGGAGTGGTTGTTGGTAATTGATTTTCTTGGCATGACTGTGACATAATGGGTTTTTTTAATGCTGTGCCACAATTTGTATCGTCGCTGCAATTTCTGGCTTGTAATCCATTAATACAATCACTCCATGGACCGCACAACCAATTTTCAGCGCAGGGTGATTGAGAATTAGTTAAAGGCAAGTTATTATCAGGGTTATTTGATTGTGTGCACCCAGAAAATCCCAAAGAAAAAATAACGATAAAAATTGAAACAGCTAATTGAATCCTTTTAATTTTCATTTAATACCTTCTTTTTTAAATTAATTATATATAGGGAATATTTATAAGTCTTATTTGATGGATTATTGTTTTTGTTTATAGTTATGTTTTTGTTGCTTTCCAAAGAAGCTTTATAAACCTTTCAGTGTGATTTTTTATTATTGAGTTAGTGCCTATTTTTAGGCCGTTGTTCTTGGCGACAAGAACTATACCGCTTCAAAACAAGCCTTGTGTTTGTTTGTGGCGCAAAATCTTAGAGGATTTGTTTCCTTAAAAGGTTTTGTTTCATCGCGGAAGGTGTCAAAAAATGAGAAAAGATCAAGCAGTAAGTGCGTTAAAGAGATTACAAGAAAGTGCGCCTAAAAGGAACTTTGTTCAATCCGTTGAATTAATGATTAATTTTACCGGGCTTGACATGAAAAAGCCCCAGAATCAAGTTAATGTTAAAGTTGCTTTGCCTTATCCAACCGGAAAAGGTTCAGGAAAAGTAGTTGTTTTTGCAAAAACAAGTGATTTTGCTGATTCACTAAAAGACAAAGTAGAAAAAATAATAATGGATAAAGAAATAGAAGCCATTGCCAAAGACAAGGCCAAAGTTGCAGAATTAATGAGTTTTGATGGATTATTCGCTGAAGGTCCTGCAATGCTTACTGTTGCAAAGTATTTGGGACAGCAATTGGCAACGAAAGGAAAAATGCCTAAGCCAATTCTTTCAGTATCAAGCTTTGATGAGACTCTTGCAAAAGCAAGGACACAAGTCACCGTATCAAATAAAAAAGGAAAATTCATGCCTGTAGTTCATGTAGTTATTGGAAGGCAAGGAATGAAGGATGAAGACATGGCTGAAAATTTAATGGCAATTTATGATGCAGTAATGAATTCATTGCCGCAGAAAAAACAGAATATTAAGAATGCTTACATAAAGCTCACAATGAGCCCTCCAATTAAAGTAGGGGAAGGTGAGGCAGAATGACATCCCATAATAAGAAATGGAAAGAAGCAAAAAAACAGGAACTTGAAGTTTTGGCAAAGCAGTACAAAGTAATTGCAGTTGCGACATTAAATAAATTGCCCGCAAATATTGTTTCAATTCTAAGAAAAAGGCTTAAAGGAAAAGCAGAGTTAAGGGTTGCAAAAGTCAGAGTGCTTCAAAAAGCCTTAAAAGACTCAAAAATTGAGGTAACCAAATTAGAGCCTTATGTTAAGGAAAGCGTTTTGATAATATTTTCAAAAATAAATCCGTTTGAATTATTTTCGTTTATAAAGAAAAACAAGGGGTCAAGAGCAGCAATTGAAGGTGACATTGCTGATATGGACCTTATTATTCAGGCAGGAGACACTGGTTTGCCTCCAGGACCGGCTCTTTCCACATTAAAAGCTGCTGGATTGAATGTAAAAGTTGCTGGGCCAACTATATCAATTGCAGCGGACAAAGTTGTTGCAAAAAAAGGGGAAGTAATAAAAAAAGAAATTGCGGATGTTTTAGGAAAGCTTGGAATAAAACCAGTAAAAGTAGGAATGAAAGTTATCAGCGTAATTGATTTAAATGAAGACCAGCTTTACACCGCTGATGCGCTTGATGTTGATGAAGATGAATTATTCAATAAATTTGTTCTTGCACACCAGCAAGCAATGAATTTGTCAGTTAATGCAGAAATATTTGGCCCCGAATCAACCGAAATGATTGTAATAAAGGCTGAAAGGGAAGCAAAAGCGGTTAAATTGGCAGTTGATTTGGCGGAAACAAAGTAAGTTTTATTTTTAAGAGGTGAAGTTATGCAGTATGTATACGCAGCTATGTTGCTTCATTCAGCAAAGAAGGAAGTAAATGAGGCCAATGTTGAAGCAGTGCTAAAATCAGCTCATTTAGAGTTTGATGCAGCAAAAGTGAAAGCAATGGTCGCTTCGTTAAAAAACGTCAGCATTGATGATGCTATTGCCAAGGCAGCAGTTGCCACTGTGGCAGCACCGCAAGCAGGCGCAGCACCGCACGCTGAAGAAAAGAAAGCTGAAGAAGAAACAAAGAAAACTGAGGAAGAAGCAGCAGCTGGATTGGGAGCACTCTTCGGATAACTTCCACTACCTGTTTTGCTTAAATGCGAGCTTGATTGCCACAAAGGCAATCAAGTCAGCTATTTCTAATTCTATTAAATTAGGCTCTTATTGTCGACATTATTAATTGACTTAAAAGCTTCTTTTGCTGAGTTAAAATGGGGCAATTTAAATTTTTTTGCCAGTTCTTTTGGCATTTTGCCGCGCCCAAATAAGGCAATTGGCTCAATTTTTACTAATTGTTCAAAAACTGCTTCATTATACTCAACAAGTTTGAATTTTGATTTAGAAAGTCTGCCAAAACCATTTTTTTCCCTAAATTCATTTAATTTCTGCCAAGCCTTTTTTGGAGAATTTATTTTTCTTTTCATTGAATTAAAGTCGCCAAAAACAAATTCCTTAAAACCATCTATTAATTTGTGATTATAGTGCAAATGGAGATTGTTTTTTATCCGGTAATACTGAACTTTAATATTTTTGTTTGTGCTTAAAGCGATCAAATCAAAAGGCAAAACATATTTTGGTTTTTGCATGGTTTTAAAAATCAACCCTTGGGGGCGGTATGTTTTTGCATAATTTTTATGCAATATTGTGCAAGATAACCTTTTTTTCTGGCCAAAACTTATTGTGTTGGGCCTTAATTTTTTTGAGTTTAATATTTGGACAATCGTTTGGCACACAACTTTACTTTTATTTTTAAGCGTTTTTGTTGAAAAGTCCTCCTCAAAAGACTTTGCATAAAGAATATTCTGGAATTTTTTTTCAACCATGAACTAAAAACTCTTTGCTAATATAAAAACTATTTGGACAACTTATTTCGCCAATCTATTTTTACTTTGTTGGCATATTGATAATCTGCCAAATTATTTTGTTTAATTAAAATTATTTTGTTTAACTTAAATTATTTTGTTGACCTATTTTATAATTTATCAAACCATGGTTCACGCATAGTCGAAAAAATCAAAGCATTACTTTCAGTGAATTAGTTTCGATAAGGTATATATACAACTAATGGATACCTATTAATCGGAAGTAATTTCATTAAGTTGAAGTTTCTTTCAAGAGAGTTGTATGCCTAGATCAAAGTTTTTAGGCTTGGGGCTGGCGCGGGACACGTACTCACCAACGTGTGGCGTTTGAAAAATTATTTTTGTGGTCCACGTGCCTAGCCCAATATTTATAAACTATTTTTGAAGTTAAATTTTTTTGAAATTCTTTAGATATCTGAATTAACAAGTTAAACATAGTGATTTTTATATGTTTAAGCCTTTTATTTTATTTAATAGTTTTTTTAATTTCAATAAGTTTTTCATTTGGTGAATTTAATGGCTGAAATTTTTTGTGGAAAAAGCCTTTATTTTGAAGAGTTTAATTTGGCTTTCTTAAAGAAAGGGGCTCTTTTTTTTGTTTTATTCTTTTTTTTGATGTCTTTTTTTGTCCCCCAAGTTATTGCTATTTCACAGAGTGGTGCGATAAAAATATTTGCTGTTACTGAAGACCAAAAAGGGATGGCAGCGGATTTATTTGTAACTGCAAACCCGGGTTCAGGAAAAGTAGCTTTTGTCACTTCAAACTCCCTTGTAGGAAAAGACACACAGACTACAGGGAATGTTGCCCTCCAAATAGCCCAGAAAAAAACCACTGTGGAAGTCACTAACCATGATTTTATTTTTGACATAAAGGCAAACGCTTCTGAAGTTGATGGTCCGTCTGCAGGGGCAGCTATGGCGCTTGTTGTATATTCAATGCTAAGCGAAGCCCCGTTAAGTACTGAAATCGGCTTGACTGGAACTATTAATTTGGACGGGTCAA
>CAZIPK010000089.1:0-4452 GCA_964541135.1 uncultured archaeon
ATCCAAACCAGTACCATTGTCAATATTTTTTTGCTTGCTTTCAACATATCTCTTGTCAGCATTTTTGATATACTGTAATAGCACATCATTGCCAATTTCACAAAAAATTCCTTCTTTGTTAAATTTTATGAATTCAGAAGTGTCTTTCTCTTGAACTTTTTTTACATGGTAAAAATACTCTGTATCCGGACCGCATGGTCCCGTATCTCCCGCAGGACCCCACCAATTATCGCTTTTAGGCAAAAAATGAATCCTACTCTTTGGAATACCTGCTTTCTCCCACGCACCACTAGCTTCCAAATCCTTTGGAGCATCGTTATCCCCTGCAAAACAAGTAACACTCAATCTTTCAATTGGAATTCCAAGCCACTTTTTTCCAGTTAGAAACTCAAAAGTCATTTCAATAGCTTCTTTTTTGAAATAATCCCCCAAAGACCAGTGACCAAGCATTTCAAAAAAACTTAAATGCCAATTGTCCCCCACCTCATCAATGTCTCCAGTTCGGATGCACTTTTGAACATTAACAAGCCTCTTGCCCAAAGGGTGTGCTTCTCCAAGCAAATAAGGAACTAATGGATGCATTCCAGCAGTAGTGAAAAGCACTGTTGGGTCATTCTCAGGAATAAGTGAAGCGCTTGGAATCAACTTGTGCCCCTTACTTTCGAAAAATTCAAAGTATTTCTTTCTAAGCTCAACGCTTGAAATCATTAATATCACTAATAAAAAAATATTCTGAAACAATTAAAAATAGCTAAGACAACTATCAAAAACACTTTTAATCCAATTTTTTAGCAGTAATCATTCCAACTATATTTGTTTCTTCAAAAAACCCATTTTTGTTGATTTCTTCATTAATTTCACTTCTTACTTGCTCAATAACCTTAAACCAATTTTCATCACTTGGAATCGGTTCATAATTTGTTCTAAATGTTGAGAAATATTTAACAAAATCTTCCGGATCTTTTAATTTAATTATCCCTTTTTTTATTGTCACATTAATTTCTTTAAAGTTTTTTAAATAATTAACTATACTTTCAGTGCTTACAATTTCTTGCCCGTGAATGGTTTTTAGTTTAAATTTTTTGCACATCATTTCTTCAAAATGCATTAATTTTGGTTTATTTTTTTCACTATTTAAAGTAATAATTAACTCACCACCTGGCTTTAAGCACCTGTAAAATTCACTAACTCCTTTATTTATGTCTTCTAAATGATAAAGCATGTGCTTGGCAATTATGATGTCAAAATAATTATCATCAAAAGGAAGTTTTTGCGCATCACCAACAACAAAATTAATTCCAAGAGACTCATTATTGTTAGTTTTAATCCCATTTTTTAGCATTCCTTTTGAAAGCTCAACACCAGTTAATTCTTTATCAAAACCTTTTCTTCGTAATTCAATTAATAAATCCCCATTACCGCAACCAATGTCCAAAACTTTTTTTGCTTTTGAATTAACTATTTCATTAAAAATGTTTTCAACAAAATTAACTAGCGGCACTGAAAGCTTATTAAAATTTTTTCTTATTAAAAGATTTTTTTCATTATTGTACTGTAATTTAGTTAAATAAGCTTTGTTGGTAGTCTTAAGCATACTAATCTCTTATTTTTCTATTAGCAGTGGATAGTAAGCCGCTTTCTGTTTTTCCGGTGGTATCAGGAAAGCCTGATCCGGTTTGGCATTAACCTAAGCCCCCTTTCGGGGTTGCACCACAGCCCCCGTTTCATCTCTCAGTTAAGAGAGTATCGTTTCTGTTGAGCTGCCCAACCTTTCGGTTTTTACGGGACTCTCTTTTTAGAAGAGGGTGAGCGGACTTTCCTCAGCATCCCCTGCGGGGTGCCGTTGGCCAAATCCTCCACTACCATAAATATTGCCGCTAAAAGGGTATATTAATGTTGCTAATTAAAAACCAAATTTATTATAATCCCTTTCTATTTAAAATTAAAAAAAAAAGCTTATTGAAATTTTTCTGAAAAAGTTGAATTTTTTTTTAAAAATTTAATAAAAATAGTTAAATAATAATTAATCTCCCCCTTCTTCTGCAACTCTCTCAAGCAACTCATTTATTTCTTGCGCCGCCTCTTCCCTTAAATTCAAGTTAATTGGTTTATTTGAACCTAATTCACTAACTATTTTTTTAAAAGCAACGCTTGAATTCAAAACTTTTTGGATATCCTTGCTTTCTAAATTAAGTAAAACAGAGTAATTAATATTTTTTGCCAATTCATTAGCCACCAAGTAAATCGCCCTTTCCCCAACAGGGCTTATTCTCCCGCCAAGCCCAAGATTTTTTTTAAGAATTTGAATAAGAATTTGCCTTGATTTTTCAACCGCCTGCTTTTCCATTACCTGGTTAACCCTCATTCTCTGCAATGCGTCCATATGAGCCAATTTTTGCTCCCACTCAGCAGCCTTAACGTGCTCCAAAATCTCCCTTGCCTGCATAAGCTCCGCCTCTTCATGCTTCATCATTAAAAATTGATCAGAATTTAATGGCCCCAAACCAGCAAGCCTTCTAGAATTATTTTCCCTTTCAAGAAAAAAAGCCAGCCGCCTTTTTTGCGCCATTTCATTTGAACTACTCTTAAAACGAGAAGCAAGCGCCCTATTAGCCTCACCAAGCCTACCAAAAAAACCCGCACTTGCCCTTTTTCCTTTTGTTCTAGCGAACCCTAATGCCATATAGAAATATTTGTTTAAGTGGTTAATATACTTCACTCATTCCAAAAAATGACCCTCTCTTCTAAATTTAGTTAAATTATAGAATTAGCAGTATTTTCATTTAAATTTATTTTATACATTAATTTATTTTTTACATTAATTTTTTTATTTAATTTTGGCTATCTCTTCATCCCAGCCCCGCTTTTTTTGCGATTGTATTTATCTTCAATTCTTTCAATATCATTCTCATCAAAATGCCCTACTGAAATCTCTAAGACTTCAGAATTAGTTTTCCCACCAATAAGCCGATGAATTGTGCCTTTTTTTATCCAAAATTCTTCTCCCGCTTTTGCTTTTTTATGGATTTTTCCCACAATGACTTCAACTTCGCCATCCATTATTCTCCAAAACTCATCACGCTTTTTGTGAAACTGAAGAGAAAGCATCTGCCTTGGCTTTACATTAAGCAATTTTATTGTGCATTTAGTGTTTAAGCAAAACCATTCCTCATGGCCCCAAGGGTATTTCACTAATTGGGATTTAATTAATTGGGTTTTGGACTTTTTGGGCATGATGAAAAGAGGAAAAGGTACAATAAAAACTTTTCCATTAAAAAAATAAAAGTTTTTTTAAAGTTAAAACTTTTTAATTGAATTTGCAAAACACCAAAACCTATATATACTAGATTTTCTTTTTAATAATCATGAGCAAATCAAGTTCAGATTGCGTGTTGTTAAATATTAATCACGAGTGCGGGACAAATACTGCAAAATTATCAGGACTTGCATATTTTGACCTTATTTTAAAAAAATTTCCGGACAAAGAACATTACATCAGAATTCCTTTCAACCCTAAAGGAAAAAAAGTTTTTTTGCTCTGCGATTTTTCACAGGACCCAAGCGCATACTTCACAGTAGCATTATTTATTTCGCGCACGCTTAAATTAAAAGGGGCAAAAAAAGTTTACTTAATCGCTCCTTACATGGTGTACCTAAGGCAGGACAAAGAATTTAACCCCGGAGAAGTTGTCTCAGGGACAGTTTTTAGCAAATTTGTTTCACAGAATTTCGACGGGGTAATAACAATTGACCCGCATTTGCACAGAATAGAAAACATGCACGGATTTTTTTCATGCAAAGCCCAAAAGTTAACCGCGACTGATTTAATTTCAGATTATTTAGGCAAAAGAAAGGATGATTTCATTGTTGTGGGCCCAGACATTGAAAGCAAACAGTGGGTAAAACAAATTGCCGATAAAATAGGCCGTGATTATTATGTTGCGTTAAAGAAGCGGTTTGGAAGCAGGAAAGTGGCAGTTGATGTCAGCGAGGAAGAAAGTTTTTTTAAGGGGAGAAAAATAGTTATTGTTGATGACATAATAAGCACAGGGCACACAATTTTAGAGGCAGCTAAATCATTAAAAAAGAAAAAAATAGGCTCAATAGAATGTTTGTGCGTTCACGGAATTTTTGCTGAAGGTGCGCTTGATAAATTAAGAAGAGTTGGGGTTAGGGTCCATTCCACAAACACGCTTAAAAATGATGCCTCATTCATTGATGTTTCAAGCGTTTTAGCGGAAGGAATCAAAAAATGGCTATAAAACATATTACTTCAAAAAGAAATGCCGCACTATTGGCACTTGAATATCTGCCAGAGAAAGGTGCAATAGGATTAGGTTCAGGAACAACTATTGACATAATGGCACAATTAATTAAAAAAACCAGCAATCCAGTTTATTGTGTTTCAAAAAAAGCCAAAAAAACATTAAAGAAAAAAAAAAATTAAACTAC
>CAZIPK010000090.1:0-4418 GCA_964541135.1 uncultured archaeon
CCAAACAAGAAAGGCTTGACTTGGTCACAGGAACGACAATTGATTCAAAAGAATTTGGTGAAAGCTTTAACTTTAAAGGCAAAAGCGAATTTGATAAGGACTCATTAAAAGAATGCCTCTCGCTAATAACCTTCAAAGCATCATTAAAAAAATTATTAAACATTAAATCAAACCCAAATAAACACGGCATTGGAATTATTTAAAACTTGCTTAAGCTCTTTGCCGAAAAGAAATAGAAAAAATACGGTGCAAGAAACATTTATAAATTAAACAAGCTTCACTATATTGGAAAATTATTGTGAAGTGAGGTTTATGAAAATACGATTTGAGGTTAGGACAATAAAAAGCTCTTGGAAGCCTCCATTCAAAAAAGACATTACTGATGATGTTTTTGATGTGGAAGAAGGGCAGGAATTTGACAAAGTAGTGGGAAACGGGAACGAACAAACAGTATACCAACTGATTAAAAACGCCGGCGACAAAGTAGTAGTAAAATATTCAAGATTATTCACATTAAAAACAGCCAACCCAGGCGACCAGCAAATAGTCCTTGAAAAAGACAAGCCAGTGGAAATGACTTACATGTGGGGCGAAGATGGAACCACAAAAAAAATCACTTACAAAGGAACTATACAAGAATAGAGTTTACTAAAAAACGCCTAGATAAATTTAATTCAAAACCTGATTATTTGCGTAGGCGTTTTTATTGCTTATTAAACCAGTAGTTTCCAAAACAATAAAATCCTGCCAAAAAAAATTTCGCTTAAACTTACCCAGCAAAAATTAGCCAATTTCGAAAAGAACCAAACATATTAAAAACCCTTACATGAACATTTATTCATATGAATAAAGAACACTACCCCCACAAATGCATGGAAGTTTTGGGGAACAAATTACGAACAGAAGTTATTTGCCTCTTGCAGGAAAAACCAAGAACAGTTCAGGAAATATGCAAAATACTTGGAAGAGAACAAAGCCTAGTAAGCCACTCACTAAAACAATTAAGGGAATGCAATTTTGTGGACTTTCGAAAAGAAGGAAAAACAAGCATTTATTACATAAAATCAGATATTTTTACAAAAAAGAAAAATAAACCCCTATTTGAAATATTTGAAGAACACGCAGCAAAATATTGCAAGCACAAACACTATAATTAAACAAAATAAGTAAGGTGATAAGTTGAATAAAAAAACTATTTACTTGGATTACTCCGCAACGACACCAATGCGAAAAGAAGTACTAAAAGCAGCAATGCCTTACTTAACAAATATTTACGGAAACCCTTCAAGCTTTCACTCAACCGGTCTTGAAGCAAAAAACGCTGTGGTGAGCGCAAGAAAAACAATAGCACAAATACTCCACGCAAAGCCAGAGGAAATAATTTTTACAGGAAGCGGGACAGAAAGCCTAAACCACGCAATAAAAGGGGTTGCTTTTAGAGAACTAATGCAAGGAAAAAAAGGAACAATAATAACCCAAGCCACAGAACACCACGCAACACTGGAAATAATGGACTGGCTGGAAAAACTAGGATTCAAAATAGTGAAACTAATGCCGACAGAAGAAGGACTCATAACGCCAGAATCACTAGAAAAAGCTTTGGAAGAAAATAAAGAAGAAACAATATTAGTGACTGTAATGTATGCAAACAACGAGATTGGCACAATACAACCAATAAGAAAACTGGCCGACATAACCCACAAACACGGAGTAATATTTCACACGGATGCCTGCCAGGGGGCGGAGTATTTGGACATCAATGTAGAAAATTTAGGCGTGGACATGATGACCATAAACGGAAGCAAAATATACGCGTTCAAAGGAAGTGGATTATTGTACAAAAAAGAAGGAATAGAAATAGAAACACTAATCCATGGAGGCGGACAGGAAAAAGGGGCAAGAGGAGGCACAGAAAACGTAGCAGCAATTGTGG
Source organism: uncultured archaeon (assembly GCA_964541135.1). GTDB lineage: Archaea > Iainarchaeota > Iainarchaeia > Iainarchaeales > JAAZKV01 > JAAZKV01. Next base: position 1,934 of record CAZIPK010000090.1, read on the forward strand.
GAATGGCTGTTGGACTGGAAATTGCTGAAAAAGAAAAGAAAAAAGAAAGCGAAAGGCTAAAAAAATTAAGAGACTACTTGATTAAAAGAATTGAAAAAGAAATTCCTTACGTTCTCTTAAACGGAAGCAGAAACGAGAGACTCCCAAATAATGTTAATTTCTCATTCATAGGAGTAGAAGGAGAATCAATACTATTAAGGCTCAACGAAGCAGGAATAAGAGTAAGCACTGGAAGCGCATGCTCATCCCAAAGCTTGGATCCAAGCCACGTAATACTAGGAATAGGAAGAGACCACGGACTCGCACACGGAAGCATAAGATTCTCGCTAGGACATGGCACAACAAAAGAAGAACTGGATTACACAATGAAAACACTAAAAGGAATAATCCCATTTTTAAGGCAACTCTCCGCAGTGTGGAGGGAAAGAGAAGAAGAAAAGAAGGTGAAAAAATGAAGATGGAAGGAGCAGATTGGTTTTATACAGAAACAGTGAGGGAACACTTCACAAAACCCCAAAACTTTTTAAAAGACAAAAAAGAAATCAAAAACTTTGACGGATATGGAAAAGTAGGAAATGTTAAATGCGGGGACATGATGGAAATGTGGATAAAAATAAAAGACGACAAAATAAAGGATGTTAAATGGGGAACATTTGGTTGCGCAAGTGCAATAGCTTCAACCTCAATGCTATCAGTAATGCTAAAAGAAAAAGGCGGAATGACACTGCAAAAAGCACTAAAACTAAAAGCAAAAGACATAGTAGACAGATTAGGCGGACTGCCCGCAATAAAATTCCACTGCTCAGTATTAGGCGACCAGGCACTAAGAGCAGCAATATATGATTACAAAATAAAAAACAAAAGAGACGATTTGGAAGTAGAAAAACCAAGAGAAGATGACACGCACCACTAAAAGCAAAATAAATTTTAGCAAAATGTCATACTTTTCACAAATTTTACTATGCCCTGCACAAAAAATGATTATTATTTAAATAATGGCTAAAAAAAAAGCCGCTTGGGTGCTTTAACTGTTTTATTTCCTTTTGGTTTATCCCCAGCCTAAATGGCGCAGATTTGCTCTGCCCCCAAAAGATTAAATACCACAAAAAACTTTATTAAAAAATGTATAGAATAGGCTTTTCATTATTTTTAGGGCTGTTTGTCGTAATGGCTATAGCATTATTGTTGATGTCAATAGCGCTTTCAAGCATTGTTGGAAAAAACCCCTTGCTTTTTGGATTTAATTTAGAAAGCATGGGTTATCTTTTAATAGGAGTATTATTTTTTTTGGGATTCTACTATTTTAATAAGGAGTGTAAAAAAGCAGATGCAAAAATGTACAAAATTGAACGTGAACCAATAAGCCCGGCAGGTTATTGCACAACCGAAGTACCAGTACAATTACTAGGAAAAATAAAGGCCAATTCAGAATTATTAGTAAGCCCCTATACGAAAACTCCTTGCGTGTTCTATCAGTATTTACACCAAAGAGAAGTAGGCTATGGAAAAACCCGCCATTTGGAAACTATAGAAAAGTCATCAAAATACATTGATTTTAGTGTTATTGATGATACAGGGGAGGTTAAAGTAAGCTTGAGAAATGTTGATTTTGTCATCGGTGGATTTAAAATACCAGAAGAAAAAAACTTTGTTGATTATCCGGACAGTGAAATAGACCCTGTTACTACAAACTTTATGAAAAAGATTGGAGAAGATATATACTATGAACATATACTGCCAAATGACCAGAAAGTATTTGTTAATGGTTGGGTTAATCAAGAAAATACTGAAAAAATAATTTCTGAACATGAACACACTCCTTTAATTATTAGTGTAAAAACAAAGGCAGGTTATTTAGAAGAATTTACAGACAGAGATAGCTTTTTTTATAAATCAAATGTTTTTTTCTTAATTGGGTTAACAGCAATATTTTTTGGGCTTATCAATTTTTTTAATCTAAGTTTAGTAATAATAGTAATTCCGATTGGAATTACACTGGCAAAAACAATCTACGAAATATACAACAGGATGGTCGAACTGAAAAAAAGGTGTGAAAACGCTTTAAGTCAAATAGATATTGAGTTAAAAAAAAGAAGCGAATTAATTCCTCTTCTTGAACAAATTGTTAAAGGGCACATAGCATATGAAAAAACAATACTCCAAATAATCGCTTTAATAAGAACAACAAGCACAAACCAAGAACAAAAACAATCTGCTTTCAATGATTCCAAAAAAGAAATCAAAACGATAATCGGGTTGGTTGAAGCATCCCCTGAATTAAAAACTAATAAGTTGTTTGTTGATTTTATAAAAAGAATAACAATAATAGAATATAATCTTGCCCATTTCAGGGAATTTTATAACAAAACTGCCCTCAGATACAACACGTTAATAATACAATTCCCTTTCACACTAATATCAAAAACCTTAAAATTCAAACAAAAAGGATTTATTGGAGGAGAAAAACAAATCTAAAAACCGTTAA
>CAZIPK010000091.1:0-4405 GCA_964541135.1 uncultured archaeon
TATTCTGCTTCATTTGGGGTAAATCCTCCGTGGTGCCATGCTATGTCCCAGGCCTGGCCGGAGCACACTCGCAATAATTCTTTTATGTACAAATCATAAATTTGGAGTTTCTTCTTATTCCCTAGTTTAAATTCATCAGTAAGTATTTTTACCATGGGCCAATAGTACATTATTGTGCCTGTGTTTACTGCCGTGTCCACCCCGTAAATTTTGTGTACGCATGGCTTTCCTCTTCTCGCTTGCGAGTCGTCCTCTACGTCATCTTGCATAAGTGTACCATTGTGTATTAACTCAACTATTGGGGCTAGTTTCATTCCGTCACCCCAGGTGCCGCCCAGTGCTTCTGACACTACACACACAAGTAGCGGTCGAAATCTTTTTCCGCCCCGATCAATAAGGTCCCAAATTGGCTTATTTACTCCTTCGTTATACGCTTTTAGGTCTAGTTCAAAAATAGTTTTTCCAAGAGCACTTTCAATCCATTCTTTTGTTGGTGTGCGCGGGATATATTTTTCAATTTCTTTTTCAACTTCTGGAGAGTTTTTCTTAAAGAATTCTTTTATGTCTATTTGGGCGTCTTTTTCGCTTATCATAAGATTACCTTAAAAGTCAACTAAAGTAAGAGAAGCACTTAACTCAATAAAAACCTTTCTAACAAATAAAAAGGATTAACCCAGTATTTAATAATCTTTTGAATTTTTCTTCTAATCATGGGAATTTTTGAGCTTCTGGTTGTTGTCGTTCTTTCTGTTCTTGGTCCGATTATTGGTTCTTGGATTGGCGTATTAAAGAAACCAAACGATTCTTTTATTTTTAATATGCTTGCTTTTGCAGCAGGCGTAATGCTTGCTATTTCTTTCATGGAATTAATTCCAACCGCAATTGCCCTTGGTTCAATAGAAATTGCTTTAATAGGGGTTTTGGTGGGTTCAATTTTCATGTTTTTCCTTGAAAGCATTATTCCAAAAATTAATGAGCAGTTTAATCTTGTTGAGTCCTATCACCACCACAACAAACTAGACAAAAAGACCCCTCTTTATTTGCTTGTGGGAATGTTTTTCCATAATTTTCCTGAAGGCATGGCTATCGCAATTGGTTTTGTCACAAACATTTCTTTGACTTTTACTATTGCAATAGCAATTGCCTTGCACCATATCCCTGAAGGCATTTCAACTTCAGCGCCTTATTATGCCTTGACTAAAAAAAAGTGGAAGTCTTTCTTGGTTTCTTCAATAACTGCGATCCCCACTTTAGTGGGTTTTGTTTTTGCTTATTTTCTTTACAATTTCATCCCGTTAAGTTTTGTTGGTTTTATTAGCGCCATAACAGCCGGAGTGATGATTTATATTGCAGGGGATGAATTAATTCCTTCTTCCTGCCACCGCATTACGAATAAGAAAACAATTTTTGCTTTAGTTCTTGGAGTGCTTTTTGTTTTGGGTTTGAAGATTGTTTTTTGAGTATTAAAAAATTGTCTAATTAATTAAGTGACTGGTTAAATCCGATTTAAATATTAAAAATCCCTCTGGCTTGATCTTTCCTGCGAAGAGTAAAAAAAGTAGTTAAGCCTTTTATTTAGTTTTGCCTGATTTGCTCCCCAATCTTTTTTTCAAGTGCTGTAATGAATTCATCTATTTTGTCGGCAGGAATTTTTGCGCCCGCAGCTATTTTGTGCCCCCCTCCTTCAACCCCCTCTATTTCTTTTGAGAGGTCTTTAAGGGCTTGTCCAAGATTTAACCCTTTTCTTACGAGTTCTGCTGTGCCCCTTGCGCTTGCTTTCACGGTTCCGTCTGGATTATGAGCAATTGCAATTATTGGTTTTGTTTCTGATAGCACTGAACCGTAAAGCATTCCTGCAATTATCCCGACAATTGATTCATCAATGCTTTCTTTCGCATCAAAGAAATAGAATTGTTTTTTTTCTTCAATTCCTTTTTGATTAACAAAATCAATTCCTTTTCTTAAGTTTTCTCTGTGGGCGTCCATTAGGGCAAGAGCTTTTTCATACCCGTCTTTTCTGTCGCCAAGGCACACTGCCAAAGCGATTTCTGGGTTTTTGTTGCGCCCGCAGGCGTTTAGCATTGTTGCAAATTCTTTTCCGTCACGCAGAGGGCTTTTTGGAGCCTCTTTTAGCAAAGTATAAATTTCACCGATTAGTTCTTTGACTTTCCATTCAGGAACGTTATTTTCAACCAAATTAATTATTAACGCAGAAGTAAGATTTTTTTTCTGCTCCAAATTTAGGTCTTCATAGGATAGCCATTGTTCTGTGAATGGGTCCTTTAAGGGTATTTCAAGCTGAGTTAATAGGGCTTTGCAATTGTCTTCACTTGCAGTTAAATTTGGCAAAATAGGGTTTGAAGAAAACATCAAAAAGGAAACTAGCGGGCGTGAAATTCTCCCATAAAGGCGCAAGTCATTTTTTACTTCAAGTAATTTTTGTTTTTGGGCAATCTCAATAATTTTTCTGTTTAACCCAACCAAGGAATGTTTTTCATTAAAGTCCTGCATGTCCCCTAAAGCACCTATAATTGCAAGCGGGCTTAAATCAGCATTTTTTTCATTTAGTGCAAGTGAAAAAAAGAACGCAACTCCTGCTCCTGAAAGTTCTGTGCCCCCGTTAATCCCGTAAAGCAGCGGGTTAATATGCCACTTGTGCAGAATTTCTTTTCCTCCGACAGACACTGGCTGGTGGTGGTCTAAAACAAAAAAATTTTCCCCAAATTCTTCCACTAAAAAGTCAAGCTGGCCGCTTCCAAAATCAACAAACAAAAAATTTTTTCCCAGTGATCTTATTTGGGGAATGTTTTCTTTATACAATTGTTTTAGGCACTTGCTTGCTATTTTTTTTCCTTCCCTTTTGAGGGCTTTAATTACAACCGCTCCGCTTGCGCACCCGTCAGCATCATGGTGAAAAACAACTACAAAATCATCTCTTTTTTTTACTTCTTTAGCCATTTTTTCTAATGCAAGAAAAAAAGCCTTTTCATCCCTTTGAGTGCTTATTGCTGTAGAGTCCATAATTACTTTTTTGTTAAGGGGGTTTTTAAATTGGTTCAATCCTTTTTGCCGGCGCAAAAAATTTATCACTGAATAATTTGTCACCAGGATTGCTGTCTTCTTTTAAAATTGGATTTGTAATATTGTTTTGGGGACGCGTGACTTGAGTGCGAGTAACTCTTCCCTCTTGAATTGGAAAATCTTTTTGACTGATAATTTTGTCCCACGTTGTCTTGCCCGCTATTTCGCCCGTAATAATCTGCATCTGCTTTTTTCCCACTGTAATCATTTCTTGTATTGTTTTTTTGATTATGCCAATTCTTATCTGGATAATAACTTTCACTAGAATTTCTCATATTCCCAAAATCCCTTCTGCCTTGGCCAAAATTTCTTTCCCTCCTTGTGAAATTTTCCCTGCTTCCATAGCTCCTTCTGTTGGAGTAATTTCTTTCTCTTGGGTACTCACGCCTTGGCTGATAATCGCCTTGTTCGTATTCTTGGTTGTAATTTGATTGATTGCGTGATGAAGGATACTGCCTGTGCAATTGGTGGTGTTCTCTTTCTTCAATAATTTGTTCAAACTCTGGGACTTTTTCTTCCAAAATGTTAAGCCTGCTGTCTTTTAGAATTCTTGAAAAATTTTGGTAATCGTTTTCGCTTAGTAAAGTCACTGCATCTCCTTTTTTTCCAGCCCTTGCGGTTCTGCCGATTCGGTGAGTGTATTCTTCAGCTGTTTTTGGGACATCATAATTGTAAACGTGGGACACATCTTTAATGTCTAGCCCCCTTGCTGCAACATCAGTTGCTACAAGCACATCAATTTTTGCGGTTTTAAATAATTTTACTGCAATTTCTCTTTTGCTTTGGGCCAGGTCCCCATGCACCGGCATGGAATCTATTTTCTCCTTCCTTAGTTTTCTTGCAACATAATCAACTTTTCTTTTTGTCCCACAAAAAACTATTGCCCCTCCGCTGGTTTTGTGTTTAAGCAGGTGGGCTAAAAGAGAAAATTTTTCATCCTTTCGTATATTATAAAAAACTTGTTTTAATAAGCCCTTATCCACGTGCAATTGTTCTTTTATAAAAATGGGTTTTCTTAAGTATTTGTGGATTATGTTTTGCGCAGCTCTTGGCATGGTCGCACTGAACATTACTGTTTGCCTGTCTTTTGGAGTAAGCAAAAGTATTTCATTCACATCTTCTTCAAACCCCATTTCAAACATTTTATCCGCTTCGTCAAGAATTACATACTTAGCAGTGTTTAGTCGTATGTTGCCGCGTGAAATGTGGTCAAGCAGTCTTCCAGGAGTTGCAACAATTATTTCGGCAATTTTTATATCCTCTATTTGGTTAAAAAATCCCACTCCCCCGTAAACGCTTTTAATATTTATTGGGAGGAATTTTG
>CAZIPK010000092.1:0-4346 GCA_964541135.1 uncultured archaeon
CAATAAATAGGGCAAGCGCCCCAATGACTGATGATATTGTGTTTGAATTGAATAGCTATGGCGAAATTAAGGTTTTGGATCCCGAAATTCTTGCGTGCATCCAAAAGGCAGTATATGACCAGAGCGGAATAACTTATTCAGGGGATGAGCTAACGCAAGTATTTGGAAAGCTTTCAGCAATTCGGACCGAAAGGTATGCTTCGGTTTTTGCCCGCCAGCAAAAAATATTCCTTGAAGGAAGCGGACCAAGAGTCCAAGGAGATGCAACTTCAAAATTCTTGATTGACGGTTATTGGAACTCAAAATTGTATGTTGACAGGAATCAAAGCGTTGACTCAGGAAAGTTTGTTAGCATGGTTTTTGAGCATGGAACAATAATACTAAAGCCCGAAACTAATGAAATAATTATTTGGTTAAGGCAGCACAAAGACGCAGTGCTTTCAAGCGCAGATGTAAAGGGATTGAATGCAAGATTATCTTCCATAAATGACCCAGAAACTGATTGCCCTGTGCCAGCAATTGATTTGGAAGCAATACCCCACGCTAATGATGATTTGGGTGCGTTAAAGGTTGAGAATTTCAATACTTCCATGAATCATTTAGGGCCATTCACACAGTTGGTAACTGATAAGAGAATATATGAATTTTATGCTAAACGCGACTTGGCAACAGGGGATTGTAAAACCTATTTTAGGGTAATAGACAAGGCCACCGGAAAAATTATTACTGATGAGGAGATAGTTGGGGGAATTAAGCAGAATTCTGATGGTTCACTAAGCTTTAAGACAGCCGACGGCAAGGATCACACGCTTGATTTTGACGCAGAGAATGGAGTTCCAAAAGTTTCTTACAATGGGGGCCCTTCAGAAACCCTTCTTTCAGCCCAGGGGCCAAAAGGCTCGTTCTGGTATGACCCGCAAACGGGTTTGTGGTACCCTGAAAACGGGCTGCAAATACCAATGAATTCCGCATTCAAGGACAATGGGGCATGGTTTGAAGGGGATGAAAACGGGAATGTAAAAGGAACGCCTGAAAACAAAATGACTTTTAATATTGGTTCACAGGACCAGCAAGGTTTCAATCTTCCATCCATGCCAGAAAGTGCCGCAGGAATTATTGTATTTGTAATGCTATTCTTGATTATTTCTTTCATTATGACCCGGGGAAGAATTGCAATTAGGAAGAAAAATAAATAACTAATTTGAAAAAATAATAGTAAGGATAAAATAATATTCGCGGTTCAAAATTGCTTATTAGTTTCAAATGTGCTTAACTTATTAGTGTACCTTTTCTAAAAAGTTTTATAAAAAAATCTAAGCATACATAGGGGTTGAATCAGGTTTTGTCTGCTTTGTTTCCTCAATTGTTTTTAGGTGTTCTACAAGCGCGCCTTCAAGCTTTTTTGCTTCTTCAAGGAGGGGTTTAACATCAATGCTTATGTTTGCCAGCATGCAGATTGCCTTGACCACTTCTGCAGCGGCATTATAATCAGCATTGTTTTTGGCGTTTCCAAGCAGGCAGAAAGCCTCTATGTCATTGTCCTTTAATGCCAGCATCATTAATGCTGTTACTCCTGAAGTTATTCCATTGTCAATTAGGGCTATGTTGTTTTTGTTTATTATTTTTTTTGAAGCCTCGTTGCTTGCAAAAGCATAAAGCATTTTGCCTTCGGGAATTCTCACCCCTGAAGTTGATATAACTCTTGTAATTCCCTTTTTTTTAATCCATGCAATTAATTCCTCAGCCATTAACGGGGCAGTAAAATTGTCGATTATTTGTTCAGCCAAAACAACGCAAATTTTATTTTTTTTGCTTGCATAAATCCTTGCAGGATGCATTGGCAGGCCGTTTTGAATCCGTATCATTGGCAAAAAAGCTTTTGAATCAATGAAACCAATTTGTTCGAATTTAAGTTTTTCAACAAGGTACTTGGCGCCGATTGTTCCTGCCAGTCCAAGATCTGGAAAGCCTTCGATAAATGTGAAGCCCTTAAGGTTAAGCGCATTAGTTTCAACAACTTTTATTTGCTTATCTGTTTGTTTATCTTTTTCGCTCACTAATACCACTATCCAGATTACATTCTTTTGATTAATAAACTTAACTTTTAACGAAACTTTTTGCCAAAAAGAAAATTGTGGCTGATAGTGGGAGCAGTACTGCAAGGTAACGCCAGGCATTTTTCTTTTTTCCTTCTTGTAATGCGAGAAAAACGCTGCTTATGCTGGCGTATTCAACTATATAAATTATTGTCCCAAAAATTGAGTAACTAATCATCTCTTTTCTAATTTCTTCCTTAAGTCCAATCCCAAGTTCAGAAAATGAGTTGAATTCAAATCCATTTACGAGACTTATAATAGTTCCCAAAATTGCAGGAACTATGATTCCTGAAGCGAGCAGCAAGGTGTACTTATTTACAAGCATTATTGCCTGCCTTTCCATTACTATTGCCCTCGCGTCAATCATTTCTTCAGCAGTTTCTTTAAGCAGCATGGAAATTTTTTCTCCGCTTTTATATTTGTATATGAAAAGGTCAATTGCTTTTGAATAAGTTTTGCTTTTGTTCATTTCTTTAATGCTGGCCAGCGCTTTTTGAGGATTTTCCCCGTTTTGAATTTGAGTTACTGCATTCTTAATATCTTTTTTAATTAAACCCAATTCAAGCACTGAAATCTTACAAAGCATTTCAATTGTATTTGTGTCGTCGCAAAAAAGACTTGCTTCAAAAAGCATTTGTGGAACTAACTCTTCTTTATTGCTTTTTCTTTTTTCAAATTTAATGTCCTCAAAAAGGTAATTCAATAAGAAAGGAATTGAAAACCCCGCAAGCATTGAAATCAATGCTAAGTCCGCATTTTTTTCAAAAATCAAAAAAACCATTGCTCCGGTTAAGAGCATTATTACACTTCCCTCTGCGATACAATAATAAATAAAATTTTTTAAGGGGAATAATTTTGATTCATTCAGCATTAATTTATTTTCAAATGATTTTATTTTATCTTTTTCAAAAATGAGTGAAATGAGCTTTCCTGTTATAATTGTTGAATCCATCTTAATTCCTATCCTTTCAAAAACAAAGGGGTTTTTTTCTCAATTATTAAAAGAATAAAAATGTCAATTGCTGGGAAAAATAAGGTCGTTATCAACAGCACTTGTATTGGTGAAAATTGGATGCTCATAAAATATGACCCGATTATAATAAAACTTTGAAACATTGCTGGAATTATTGCCGAAACTGCGATGAATACAAGGGAAAACAACATTATTTTTCCCGAGAATTCCTTGCTTTGAATCCTTTGTTTGGCTAAAAGATCTTTTGAGAGTCGCTTAAGTACAAATGAATCTTTGTTTCCTTGGTTATAAATTATCCACAAATTGCTTGAAACCCTCTTTATTTCGTTGGAATTAATTCGGTTGTTTATGTTTTCCAAAGCCATTTCAAACGATGTGCCTTTTTCTATTTCGTTTGCCAGTCGCAAATACTCTTTTGAAATAGTTTCTTTTTCATCATAAGCCGTTTTGATTGACTCAATTATGTTTTTTCCTGTTTGCAGTTCATAAGAAAGCCGGATTAAGAATTCAGGCAATTCATTTTCTATTACTTTTAACCTTTTTTTTTCTTTTTGCATTGGAAAAATAATTACTAAAACCAGCGGAATGATTGTGGCAGCAATTCCAATACTTCCTGAAATAATAAGTTCTTTTGTGAAAAGGGCAATTAAAAACCAGGCAAATAAGCCAAAAAAAGCGCTTGGTTTTATTGCATTAGCAAGATTAGTTTTTAGCTTGCTTTTTTGTCTTTCTAGTTTGCGGTTTGCTGGATTAGATTTAGTTAATTTTGGTTTTGAAGCGTTGTTTGTGGTTTTGTTTTCCCCATAATCTTTAGTGCTCATTTTATCCGCCTGCACATTTTTTTAACATGTTTTTTATCAAAATTAATTCCATAATTTTTTTTAATTCTGTAATTTTTTTGCGATTATTTAGCTTGAGCTTATTTTTTTATCTAAAAAACCGGTTTATTTCTTTCAAGTTCCTCTGTTTTACTGAAAAACTCAAAAAAATTTAATCCTTGTGTTTTATCTAAAATAGTTTTTTTTATTTGAATCGCCTCTGTGAGGCTTTTGTATTGAGTGCAGGCGAGTATTTTTCTGGCAATTTTCTTTGGGCGATTTTTACTTTCAAGTTTTTGTGTTTTGTAATTATAATCAAATATTCTTCTTGGAAGAATAGTGGATTTTATTTTTTCTATTTCGCAGATTTCAGTGACTTTGCGTATTTCATATCTTCCGCTGTTGGTTATCAGAGGAATCCTTTGTTGCCCCACTCTTAAATCAAGTGATTGTATTGAG
>CAZIPK010000093.1:0-3231 GCA_964541135.1 uncultured archaeon
GACAACATATATGAAATTGACACTTTGAAGCCGATTTATGAAAAAATCAAATCTCTTTCGAAAGTTGGGTTTAATCTTAATAGTCATGTTAAGAGTGCAAGAATTATTACTGACCACTTGCGCGCTTCTGTAATGATTCTTGGTGATGATAAAGGTATTTCTCCAAGTAATGTGGATCAGGGTTATGTTCTTAGACGTTTTATTAGAAGAAGCATACGGCATGCAAGGTTAATTGGTATCGAGGGCAAGTTTTGCGAAGAAGTGGCCGAAGTTGTGGTCAAATTAATGGGTTCTGTTTATCCCGAAGTTGAAAAAAATAAATTAAGGATTTTTGAAGAATTAGAGAAGGAAGAAGAAAAATTTTCCTTAACTCTTGAAAATGGGACAAAAGTACTTGATAAAAAGCTTCAATTCTTGGACAAAGCCGGTCAAAAAACACTAAATTCCAAAGGTGCTTTTGATTTGTACCAAAGTTACGGGTTTCCTTTGGAAATGACTTTGGAAATGTGCAAAGAAAAGGGTTTTGGAGTTGATGTGGATGGTTTTAACGAGTTGTTAAAACAACACCAAGAACTTTCGCGTAAAGGCGCTGAACAAAAATTCAAGGGCGGGCTTAGTGATCATGGGCAAGCCACAACAAAGCTTCATACCGCGACTCACTTGCTTAACGAAGCATTAAGGCAGATAGTTGATAATAAAATTCATCAAAAAGGGTCAAATATTACTGCGGAGAGGTTAAGGTTTGATTTTAATTATCCAGAGAAACTGACTGACGAACAAGTAAAAAAAGTTGAGGACTGGGTGAATGACGCAATCAAAGCAAAAGCAGATGTTTCAATGGAAATTTTGAGCGTTGAAGAAGCAAAAAAATCCGGCGCACAAGGGTTATTTGGGGAAAAATATGGCGAAAAAGTGAAAGTTTATACTATGAGCAAGGGCGGCAAAGTATTTTCAAAAGAGATTTGCGGCGGACCACACGTGAAAAACACTGAAGAACTTGGCCACTTTAAAATAACAAAGCAAGAAGCGGTTGCCGCTGGAGTGAGAAGAATAAAGGCGGTTGTTGAATAAATTTAATGTGCAAAACAATGGTTTAAGCATTAAAACAAGATAAGGATTAAGACAAAATTTGCATTAATAAATTTAACCTACAAAACAAGGATTTAGTTTCACATTTCCTCAATTGCTTCAATATCCAGTAAATCAAGCCCTTTTTTTAGTATTATTGTTGTTGCGTTAACGAGTGCAAGTCGGGCAAGAACCTCTTTTTTATTTTCTGCTTTTAGGACTGGAAGTTCGTGGTAAAATGAATTAAACTTTTCCGCAATTGCTAATAAATTATGGCAAATAGGGTGCATGGATAATTCAACCCAGCTTTTCTCAACAGATTGGGAGAATTTTGAAATTTCAATTATTAGTTGTTTTTCCTTTTCATTGGAAAGCAACTCAAATTCTGCTGATTTAATTTTTTTTAAATCAATATTTTCTTCATAAGCTTTTCTTAGAATGCTTTTTGCGCGGGCAAAAGCGTATTGGATGTAAGGCCCGCTTTCGCCCTCAAATGAAATGCTTTTTTGCGGGTCAAAAACCATGTCTTTTTTTGCGTCATTTTTAAGCAAATAAAATTTTATCGCAGCAAGGGCAATTAAAAGAGCCCTTTTTTGTGCTTCTTTTTTTCCAAGATCTTTGTATCTGGAATTAATTTCTTTTAGTGCAAGCTGTTTGACTTCTTCAATTAAATCATCAGCATCAACAACAGTTCCCTCTCTTGATTTCATTCTTCCAGAAGGAAGAGAAACATACCCATAGCTTAAATGGTAACATTGTTTTGCCCATTTTCGCCCTAATTTTTCAAATATTTCAAACAATTGCTTAAAGTACAAATCTTGCTCATTTGCAACGACCCAAATAGCTTTATCCAACTTAAATTTTTCAAATTTTTCCTGGGTTAGCCCTAAGTCGTTTGTTGCATAAAGGCTTGTCCCATCTCCCCTTAGAAGTACTTTGTTTGGAAGTTTTGGTTCCAAAACAGCGACTATTGCGCCGTTATCTTCTCGCTTAAAAACCCCTTTTTTTAATCCTTCTTTAATTATTAATTTGCCTGCAGAGCTTTTGAATGTTTCTGATTCAAAAAACCAGTGGTCGAATTTTGAACCAAATAATTCATATGTTTCTTTCATTCCTTCAATTGCCCATGAATTCATTTTTTTCCATAACTCAATTGTCTCTTTGTCTCCTTCTTCCCAAAGTTTGAGCATTTCTTGGACTTTGTCTTCAAGGCTTGGGTCTTCTTTTAGTTTTTCATTGTAAAGGACATACATTTCTCCGACAAAGTGATCGGTTTTAATTTTTTCCTTAACCGGATCGCGATTTTTTCCAAATATTTTGTATGCGAGCATGCTTTTGCAGATGTGCACTCCCCTGTCATTTACAATATTTGCTCTTACCACGCTAAAGCCTGTTTCTTTGAGCAAATTTGATATGGCAAGCCCCAGTGAATTGTTCCTTAAATGCCCCACATGAAGCGGTTTGTTTGTGTTTGGGCCGGAGTATTCTACCATTATTTTTCCTTTACCCAGTTTTTTTTCAAAAACTTTATCACTGAATATATTTTTCAGAACCGCGCTCGACAATTCTTCTTTTGAAAGGAAAAAATTTAAGTACGGCCCAACTGGTTCCACTTTTTCCAAAAAATCAGCTTTGATTTTTTTTGATAAATCCTTTGCTAATTCAACAGGATTTTTGCCTAATTTTTTTGCAGGAGCAAAGCAAGGGAAAGAATAATCTCCTCTTTCTTTTGGCGGAGTTACTATGAGGCTCAAAGCCTCTTTTTCTTCAATTTTCGATTCTTTTGAAAGAAGTTTTGCGATTTTTTCTTTAAAATCCATGAAATATAATGAAAATAAACAATTTTAAACCAAATTTTTTCCATAAAATAAACTTATTTTTTGATTCAAAAACTTGTTGAATAAAATCAAAGGAATAGCTTTAAATAGCTTAATTTGAGTTAAATTTGTAATAAGGCGGTTTTTGGACCTGTAGCCCAGTGGATAGGGCGACTGCCTTCTAAGCAGTAGGTCGAGGGTTCGATTCCCTCCAGGTCCGTTTTTGATTTGCTCTATCGAGCGTTAGCGAAGATAGTGCTTCGTTTGGTCCAAGCGAAATTGGACTTCTGGTTCCCTCCAGGTCCGTTTTTGATTTGCTCTATCGAGCGTTAGCGAAGATAGTGCT
>CAZIPK010000093.1:3331-4158 GCA_964541135.1 uncultured archaeon
TCGGGAAACAAATATTTTTATTCTCAAAAGCTTTTTATTAATCATGAATAAAAAGATAACATCAATCGGAATCATTTTAGTCGTTATTGGGTTGATTGTTTCAATACTTGTCCTGCCTAATGAAATAGTGGAAGAAAATCTAATTGCACTATCCTGTATTCCAATATTTTTAATATTAATAATAATTTTAGTAGGGCATTTTTTTGGAAGAGAAAAGGGTATTGCTGATGGCGTAAAAAAGGTTGCTGAAAAAAAGGATTACAAAAAGAGCACGAATTCGAAATCAAAAATAGACGATTTATCCAAAAAAAGGATGTTATTGGTTAATGATTTGAAGGAGGCTGAAAAAAAGTTCTTAAAGCACGTTATTGACAAAAGCACTTTCGACAATATTTCCAACGAAAAAAATTTAGCGTTAATTAACATTGAGACTGAAATAGATTCCAATAAAAAAAGCTTTTTGGATAAGAATGACTTAAAAGTTGTTGATAAAGTTTCGGGCGAAAAAAAGGAGGTTTTGCTTGGTTTGCTTGAGCAAAGGCAAAAGAAGTTTCATGAATTAAAGCTTGCAGAAAAAAGTTATTTGAGAAGAAAGATTGATGAAAATTCTTACAAGAAAATATCTTCTGATTTGAATAAAGAGATTCTCTCTATCGAGTCGAATATAAAATCTATTCATAACAGTGAAGAAATTATTCGGCTAAAAAAGCAGCTTATTGAAGGGGCTAAGGAAATAAAAAAACAGGATAAATATTCGCGCGATAGGCAAAAAGAAAACTTTATTGAAGAAGTTGAAGAAGACCTTTATGACCAGCTCAAAGAAGCGA
>CAZIPK010000094.1:0-4077 GCA_964541135.1 uncultured archaeon
ACCTTGTATGGAAACAGCTAAATCCCTAGAATGAACATTATATCGGGATAAGACAAATCAGCAAAAATTATCTAAATAACTATAATAATCTAAGCTATTATAATAAAAACAAACAGCAAAAATCAACAATTTATTCAATTAATTAAAACATTAAAAATTAATTAAAACACTAAAAATTAATGCTGGCTAATTATTCATAATTAATTTGATTAAATTTTTGGGTCTCAATGCCCGCCAATTATTTTTAATAAATTTAGTTAAATTTTTGGGTCCCCGCTGAGGGTGGGGCGCAAGATTACCCGGTAGTTTCTCTTCCCCCTTACTGAAATTGCCACATCTTTTCCACTTATAATGCTTGCTTTTACTGTCATTGCCTGGGATATTGAATTCGGCAGTTCCTTGCTTGACCCGATAATGACTCCTATTCCTCTGCTTTCAAGCCGGGATATTGTGGTAGCAACTCTTTGTTCGTTTTGTCTTAACAAATCATCAAGCTTTGGGGCGATTAAAACACAGTTAAGTTTCTTTGATTCCGAAGCTGATTTTGTTATTTGCCTAAAAATTGCGTGAGTGAATATTACTTTTTCTTCAAGCGAAAGTTTTCTTGTGTCAAATATGACCGCCCTACCAAGCTTTCCGGGGATGGTTTTAATCAATTCATCAATTGGAGTTGCCTCCCCAAAAAGCCGCGGGAATGTTTTGTCAATAATCATTATCATTCTTTCAGCCCTGAGTTTTTCATAATCGGTCATTTCTTTCGTGTCCAAAACCACCCTTATTAACTCATGCGATGTGTTGACTTGTGAGGCAAAACTGAATAAGGAAAGATTTTTTTGAAACTCAGCATCCTTTAACCCAAGCATTTCAAGAACAAAAAATAAATCCACATCCTTTAATGACACAAAAGCGCTTTCTTTTGGAAGCATCGGCTTTATTGGGAAAGCCATTGGTTCAAAATCAACCAGCTCATCCCTCAATTCTGTCGAATGCGTTGAAACCACGCCTAATTGGGAAAAATACCCGTCTTCGTCAAATATTAACACTGGATAGTTTTCGAGCAGCAAGTTCTCTGCTATTATGTAAGACAAATAACATAATTCAGGGCATTTTCCTATTAGTTGTGTTTTGTATAAATTTGCTGATAATTCCTTCATTATCTCCCTGGTCTTACTTAATCCAAGCTGTATTAGCGGTGAAACCTCGTCAATCATTTCTGATTGATTGTTTATGTCAATTCTTGAGAGCTGTGTATCTCTCTTGCCAAGAAATATTGCCATTAACGTAAAAGGGTCTCCAAGAACAATTGAGTAATCGGCTTTTGAAACCATTGAAAGTTCTTTTAAATCAACAGCCGCGGTCCTTGCCAAATCAACAAGCGTAATTGAATTGTCTTCGAGCATCTTTATTGAGGAATCTATTCTTCTCCCGTAATCATCGAGCTTAAAATCCGAATAAAAGGGCTCAAATGATAGGAAAAATATTTTTGCCGACTTTCCGGCAATATTTTTTTCAATTCCAAAGCAGCTTTTTGGCAGGGTTTGTATGAATGCTTCCATTTGGCCTTTTGCATAAAAAGCCTTGTAGCCTTGTATTATCGCCCCTACTTTTTTTGAGTCCTTTTTATCATAAATTATCACTAAATAAAAGTGGTCTGGGTTTGTCACTATTTCTATTTCATGCCCGTAGGCAAGCCCTGCAAAAACAGTTTCCCAAGGGCCATAACTCAGCTTAATATCCATAAAAAATCAACAACAAACTAACAACCTGATTTATTGGGGTCTTTTTTATATTTAACACTTACTTAAAGGGCAAACTCCTATTTAGTTCTTTATAAATGGATTTCTACAAAGCATTAGCTGGCTTAAAACCAAAATTAAAGGATTATTATTGGACATAATAGTTTTAAATATATTAAATGCATTACTTTACTAAATTAAAGTGGTTTTTGAATGCTTAATGAACAGATAATGATTGATACGATTAATAGGCTTCTTGAGGCAGGAATAGATGAGCCGACAGTTATTTCCACTTTGAGTGATGCCGGTTTAAGCCGAGAAGAGGCTATTGAATTAATAAAAAAAGTAAAAGAAAAGCCGGCCACAGACAATTCAAAAAAAGAGGAACCAAATTTAAAAGAGGATATTGAACCAGTAATTTCAAATAATTCTGAAGTTAAAGTTTTACGAAATGAGATCGAGGCACAGGCAGAGAAGCACGATTTGCACCAGACTACAACAAACAGCATTCTTGACGACCATGAGGAGCGGCTGGAGGAATTTTCCCGGCAAATTGACGAGGTAAAATCAAACATCCCTTCAGTTCCACAAGGGGAAGATTCAAACACTTCTTTTCGTTTGAATGAAATTGAAAAAAAAATAGAGGATGTTAATGCCGCTTCAAAAGCGAGCCTTGATTTGCTTGGAAAAATACTTGAAACAAACAGGAAAATACTGACAGAACTTGAAGCAAAGAAATGAATCAATTAATTTAGTGTCGGAAAATATTTTCTGGCAGTCAATTAGTCCCAAAATTTATTTAAACAACCCATCAAGTTCTGAAAAAAAGTTTTTAGCCATTTGGTGGGTTTTGTGCAACCAGGCCTTGTAATTTGTTTCAGTGCCTTTTGTTTTATTTAAATTCTCCGCGGCTGTTTTTGCCACTCCTTTCACATAACCATCAAACTTTGCTTCAGGGTAAAATGCGTCCGCTTTTTTTAAATCTTTCCAGGAGTCATTGGCTTTATCTTTTAATGGTGAATAAACTAATGCAACCACTGCAATTGCCAAGAAAACAAATCCAAGCCAGTCAAGCCCAGCGTAAATGAACATTCCCGCCAAAAAAATGCTTATAATAAAGCCGCCAACAAACATTTTTTCACCACTAATAAAAAATATTAATTACATAAATTTCATAAAAAAATTTCTTCGCTTAATAAAAATTTAAATATGAAAAAATCAAATAAAAAAACTTTAAGTTAAGAAAAATAAACTCTCTTAAGGATTCATTCTTCAAAGGATTCATTCTTCAAAGGATTCATTCTCTAAATAATTTATTCTCCAAAGAACTTATCCCCCAAAAAATTTATTCCCCAGGCATTCCTCCTCCAAGTCCTCCCAATAGCCCCGCGTATGGGTCGGCAGGGGCTTCTTCTTTCCCTAGCCCTAAGAGATAAGCAACTATCAGTAATCCAAATACTGCTATTATCCAAAACTCCTTCATCCCAACCGCATTAACCAGGTATAAAACAATGACTGATATTACGAGCAATATTCCTGTCTTAAAGTCTCTTGCCGCAAGTATAAGCACTATGGTTGCCCCAAGCACTATCCATAGTTCGCCTAATTGTACTGCAAATCCAAGCAAAGCAATTGCTATTAAGAATGTGAGTAAATCCAAAATTCATCCCTTCATTTTTTTGGTATTCTTTCAAGTAATTCTTTTCCAAACACTGACCATATGAATAACAGGAAAGGAACCCAGATTAATTCTGGAAAGTTATAGAATAAAATGAATGTTATTATTACTGCAAGTAATAAACCCAACCCAGCCCCTATTTGTTTTTTAGCCCATGCGTATATCCAAAGTAAGTATATTATGAATAAAATTAATGCGAGTGTTAGGAAGATGTCTTCTCCTGTAAGGGCTCCTATGAAATCTATCGCCATTTTTCCACCTTTTAACTAAATTTTCTGTTTTTTAATCAAAAATACTATTAGAAATACTTCTAATTCCTTTTACCGGCCTCAATTAATATAGTATTTTTTTACTCTATTAAACTTATCCTTTCTTCAAAAACCTAAATAAAAAACCCTTTGCTTATGTCAATAAAATAATTATTTTTTCACAAACATCATTGCTGTCTGGGAGCCCCACATTAGAACCCCAAATACTCCTAGTGATGCGAGTGTTATTGCCATCCACCCTGCCGCGCCTATCCACCACCATTTTATTACCAAGAAATAAATCAATATTCCTGAGATTATTATTGTTAGTACTCCATTTCCCAAAAATCCTCTTACCATCATAAATAATGAAAAAACAAGAATTATTTTTACTATTATGTCAATTGGTTCAAAC
>CAZIPK010000095.1:0-4017 GCA_964541135.1 uncultured archaeon
GTTTTAAATTAGGCTTTTATTTTTCTGATTTTTTTATGTAATGCACCCCCTGGTCTTGCTAAGGGGGTTCTTCACTATTTTTTTATTCAATTGTCTGGTCCTGGCTCACCGCATCATTCCCAGTGGTTAAGAAACTCCACCAAGGGCGTTCATATGAATCAATTTTCCCAGTCTCTGCGTCAATAACCGCCTTTTCAGTTGTTTTTATATTAATGAATCCAAACAAATTCCGGTTATTTTGAAGTTCAGCCTCGTATTTTGGGGCACCGTTATTTAATTTGACAGAAACCTTTTGAGTTGCATTGATTTTTTCTTTAATTTCAGAAGGAATTAACCTAACAGGCCTGTCATTGATTTTTAGGCCGCTATCACTAATAGTGACGCTTGAAGGCACTTCGATTGGAGTTGCTTCTGCTGGCAAAGTTGAATCGAATAATTGAATCTTGCCCTCGCCATTTCTAATTTCTATTACTCGATTCCTTATAGTTGCTTTAATTGTCTTTGAAGCATCTATGGAGTTGCTTGAATCAGCCATAATTTTCCCCGCCTCAATTCTTATTTCCTGCTCAAGCCCCTTAATATCGTCAAAGTCAATTTCCGGAGAACTTTTTATTGCTTCTGAAACCACTCTTGCAATTGCTCCTCTTGCTGCCCTGACCTGGTTTTTTAGTTCAACATTAAAATCATTAACTGCCGCAACAAATTCTTCCCTAAGGGCTTCCCTTAATTCCTTAATCTCTTCAAAATTCTTTGTTTCATTAATTATTGTTGTTGCAACAGAGTCCACTCCTTGCCTTGTCCCGCCTGATCCGTTTGCGCCATTACCTCGGGGCTCGTTTGGAATTTGTGTTTGATTAGGGTCATAGTCTTGCGGAGGCATTATTAATGGGTCAATAGTGCTGCCGTTGTAAATGTCCTGGCCATAATCATAAACTTGGTCATAGTCATTTTGGCCGTAAATATCATCATTAACTTGCCCTTCCTCAGCAAAAGCGATTGTGCCTATTAATAATATTGCTAAGATTACCGCAAAATATTTCATATTGATTCCCCCATTTTTTAATTTTATTTCTTATTACTCCAAAGCACTCTTTTATTATTTTTGTTAGATTATTTGAAAACTTAAATTATTGCTGCTTAATTGAATAAAAAGGTTTGTTTTATACCCTATGATTAAATTTGAATTCGCTTTATTGCTTTGTTTTTTATTATTGTGTGTTTTTTTTAAGAACATTTATTTTTTTTTAAAAAAACTGTATTTCGGCTTTAACCTAACCAAAAACGAAGCCTTTTTTATCTGATTAGTATTAATATGTAGAGAAAAAAGGGTGATTTGAATGGTTTTTGATTTTAAGGCTCAGGCAGATATATTTGTTATTGCACTAGGCGGAATAATATTAATGGGGGTTATATTTGGCGTGTTTTTGGTTAATGCCCCAAATTTTATTGAACAACCCCAGGAATCAAAACTTCAAAAATTCTCAAGTTATGACGAAATGGTAGCTTATTTTGAAAAAGCCAGAAACACTGCTTACGGCGGGTGGGGAGATTTTGCATTGCCCATGATGGCTAATTCTATAGGAAAAACAAGCGATTCGGCGAGAGTAATGGAAGAATCTGTTGCCCAATCATCAGATTATTCAACAACCAACATACAAGTTGAAGGGGTGGATGAAGCCGACATAGTCAAAAATGACGGCAAATATATTTACGCAATAGCCCAAAATAAGTTATTCATTATTGATGCTTTCCCTGCAGAAGGAATGAACAAAATAGCTACAATTGATTTTAATTTACAATCACCAATAGAATTATTTATATCAAAAAACAGCAATCGTTTAATTGTTTTTACAAATGGGTACTCCAATTACAATTATTATTATTCTTATGAAAAGTCAGTCCCGTTTGACGAGCGCGTAACACAGCCTTATTGGAATGTTACAAGCTTTGTTTCAGCAAATATTTATGATATAACAAACAAGGCAAATCCAGTCCTGGTTAAGACAATTGACCTTGAAGGAAGTTATTTATCCTCAAGGCTTATCGGGGAAAAGGCATATTTTGTAATAAACACATATCCAAATTTTTATTATCCCATGAGACCTTACCCAGTCGCAATGGATGCGGCTCCAAGTAGGCCAGCAGGTCCTATGACTGACGAGAATAATATAATTCCATTGATTCGAATTGATGGGCGAGAAGATAGGGTTGCAAAAGTAAATGAAATAGGCATAATGCCAAGGGTAGTTCCTGAAAGTTTCATAACAATTGCATCAATTGATTTGCAAAATTTAGAATTAATTAAGGAAACCGTGGTTGGTTCTGCAAGAAACCTTTATTCCTCACAGGATAATTTATACCTCGCGGAACAATCTTGGGAGTACAGCGATTATAACGGACCAATACCTCTTGAAGCAGGGTTAATTGTGAAAAGCCTTTATTTTCCTAATCTCACAACAACAGAAAAAACAATTATAAGCAAATTTCATTTAAGCGATGGAAAAATTAGTTACGCAGGGCAGGGAGTTGCTCCGGGGCACATACTAAACCAGTTCAGCATGGATGAATTTAATAATAATTTCAGGATAGCGACTACTGTCGGCAATTCATGGGGGGAAGGAGAAAACGCCTCCAAAAACAATTTGTATGTCTTTAATAATGACATGAATCTTGTAGGCGTGCTTGAAGAATTAGCCCCCGGTGAAACAATTTACTCAGTAAGATTCATGGGTGAAAGAGCCTACATGGTGACTTTCAAAAAAGTTGATCCATTGTTTGTAATAGACGTGGCAAACCCAACTAATCCACAAGTTTTGGGAAAATTAAAAATACCAGGGTATAGTGATTACTTGCACCCAATAGATTCAACGCACATAATAGGAATAGGAAAGGATGCAATTGAATCAAGCTATGGGACATTTGCATGGTACCAGGGAATGAAAATGGCCATATTTGATGTTACCGATGTAGCTAATCCAAAAGAAATGCACAAAATAGTTATTGGTGATAGGGGCACAGATTCCGAAGCTCTTAACGACCACAAGGCGTTTCTTTACAACAAAGAAAAGAAATTACTTGTAATTCCGGTTGATTTGGCAGAAATACTTGATAAAAACATTAATCCAGCAATGGAAAGAGAATCACCCACTTACGGTGAACACACCTTCCAAGGCGCAATGGTATTTGAAGTGACGCTGGAAAACGGTTTTAAGGAAAAAGGAAGAATAACCCACGTATCAGCCGAAGAAGAAATGAAAAGAGGATACTACTATGATTACCAATCAAGGATAAGAAGATCCTTATACATGGATAACGTGCTTTATACCTTATCAGAAAAAATGATTAAAGCAACCCAGTTAGTAACTTCGGATAATAAAATACTTGGCCCAAGTAATGAGTTAATTGCAATTGCCCAGATAAAGGATTTACTCTTCGTTGAAAATATTAATTGCGAAGAGTACACTTACAGTAATTGCCCAACAGATTGCACAGCTAGATGCATCTCAAGCGGGGCAAATACTGCGGACTGTGATGGGACAGGAAGCTGCGCTGCAAATTGATTTGCATAAAAATTAGTGAAGCAATGGCTTTTTTGCCATTGCTCTTTTTTTAAAATATTTTACTTCTTTCCAGCTAAATCGTTTTTCTTAACATAAGCCCAAATTTTTTTAGTCATCTCGCTTGGAGCTATGTCGCCAGTTCCGAAAACACTTTCTAAAGTGTCATCGCATCCCTTAAAACAAATGCTGTATCCTCCAAATGCTTTTTTCTTTGGCTTTCCACTTAATAATCCCATGTAAATACCTCCATCAGATTGGAATTTTAATTAATAGAAAAGGATTCAACTATATAAAGGCGTATGGTTAATTATTAAATTATGGACAAAATAAAAGACAAATCCCTGCATAAAAGTGAAACTAATGCTGTCGAGTTGTTTTTAAAATTAAGTTATTTTTGGAGAAAAAAGATTGCATTAATTGGAATAATTATTTTTTTAATCTTAACCAGTACTTCAAT
>CAZIPK010000096.1:0-3186 GCA_964541135.1 uncultured archaeon
AAGAAGCAAAGCTTTTAGGAGTAAAACTAAAGAAAGTCCCAAAAAACAATCCAAAACTCAAGGGCAAAGGAAATTCTTTTTTTTATTTTATTACAAAAAGATTTAACAATCTAAGTGAAATGGAACACAACTTAGAATCCATTAAAGGGGTTGTTTGTTGCGGCATTTTTTCAAAGAAAAGGTTTATCTTGCTGGTTGGTTATAATAATTGTGCAAAGGTGATTAAATGACAGTTATTCAAGTAGCTCTTGATTTTGATAATGCAAAAGACGCTTTAAGAGTTGCTAAAAGCGTTAAAGAATATGTGGATATTTTTGAGGCAGGAACCCCTTTAATCAAAACAGAAGGCGAAAAAAATATTATCCCAAAATTAAAAAAAATTGATTCCACAAAAAAGATTTTTGCTGATTTAAAAACAATGGATACAGGGGCTTTTGAAGCAGAGGGCGCAATTAAACGCGGAGCCTATTACAGCTCAGTTTTGGGCGTGGCATCAAATGAAACAATAAAAGGGGCTATTAGCGCCGCAAAAAAAGGCGAAATAGTCGTAGACTTAATACAATGCAAAGATGTTGCACAAAGAGTGGCCGAACTAAAATATCTTGGGGCAAAAAATTTTGAAATCCACACCGCAATTGATGATCAGTTGAAAGGCAAGAATCCTTTAAATGAACTAGAAAATGTTTCCAAAATTAAAGGAATAAATATATGGGTTGCTGGCGGAATAAATATGGAAAGCATAAATAAAGTAATGAATTACAAGCCAAAAGTGGTTGTTGTTGGTGGGGCAATAACAAAAGCAAAAAATCCCAAAAATGCGGCAAAAGAACTTTTTGAAGCGATTAATTTGAGATAATATTTTATTTTTGATTAAAAATTTTTTGCGGTGATTTTTTGAATTATTTGAAAACGGAAGAAAAAATCCTGTCGGAAATCAAAAATGTGCTTAAAAAAAATCCTGAAACGGATGAAACTTTTCTTTTGCAATCAATACTTTCCTCAAAAAAAATTTTTGTTTTTGGCCAAGGAAGATCTGGATTAATTGCAAAGGCCTTTGCAATGCGATTAATGCAAGTAGGTTTTGATAGTTATGTTGTTGGAGAGACCATAACGCCCTCCATAACTAAAGACGACTTATTAATCCTTATCAGCGGGTCAGGCGAGACAAAAACAGTGATAAGCATCTCCGCTCAAGCAAAAAAAGTGGGCACGAAAATAATTGGCATAACTTCTCAAAAGAATTCAACCCTTTCAAAAAAATGCAATAAGCTGATAATATTAAAGGCAAAAACCAAATTTAAAGGCAAAAGCATTGAACCCCTTGGAAGCCTCTTTGAGCAAACCGCTTTTGTCCTTTTAGATGCAGTAGTATTAGGACTAATGAAAAAAATAGGGACTAAAGAAGAAAAAATGCGCCAAAAACACGCTTCTTTAGAATAAATTTTATTAATTTGGACGAGGTTGATTTAAATGAAAAAAAAATCTGTTGCTATTGATAAACTCCCGCCCAAAAGCATAAAAGCCTTTAAAGTGGCAAAAATCAATGGTGCAGTTGATTTGATTGTTTTAATATTGGGGCGCGAAAGAAGCGTCAGTGACGTGGCGCTTAATAAAGAAGCATTAGAAAGAGAAATAGAGAAAAAAATTAACGCGGGATTTTCTGTAAATAGTAAAACTGAAAAGTTAAAGGTTTTGAATGGGGTGCTTGAAAAGCTTGCTGACACACTTTCAAAAGCTAAAGCTGAGCGTCAAAGGCTTTATAACATATCATACAATAATTTGGGGCGTAATGCGGAATATCGAACTGCATGTGACTATGTTACCAGAATAGAACTTGACATACTTGTGGCACGCAAAGTTCACGACTCTATCAATGGGAAAAAAACAAATTGGCCTTCGCTTAATTTTTAAAACCATTGGGCAGGATGAAGATTAGGTAAAACTCAAATCTCAATTAAATTTATATATATCCTAAAACTAGAACTACTGCAATATGGTCGAAGTGATAAAACATGGGGTCATCCTTAAGCCCACCCACCATGAATTTGAGAATCACGCAGTGTTAAACCCCAGCTGTATCCAAAAGGGCAATAAAATTCATCTTTTTTATAGAGCAGTAAAGAGGGGGAATTATTCAAGCATAGGCTATTGCCTGCTTGACGGCCCGCTAAAAGTAGTAAAAAGAAAAAAAAAGCCAGTGTTATTTCCAGAACTATCATTCGAATCTCATGGAGTTGAGGACCCAAGAATAGTTAAAATAAAAGACACATACTACTTGTTTTATGCGGCGTATGATGGGAAAAATTGTGTAGCCGCTTATGCAGTAAGCAAAAATTTAGTTAATTGGAAAAAAAAAGGCATAATTTCAGCCACTGTAAGCTATGATGAGGTCGGGGACATATTGCGCAAATACGCTTTTAGGTTAAAAGAAAAATACTTATTTTTTGATGAATATATTGAAAATACTGTCGGACCCGATGTCTTAATCTGGGAAAAAGACACATTTATTTTTCCAAAAAAAGTGAATGGTTATTTTGTCCTAGTCCACAGGGTATTGCCTGAAATTCAGGTGGCTTATTTTAAAAGATTTGAGGAATTAAATGAAAAGTATTGGAGGGAATATTTTAAAAAATTGAAGGATTTCGTATTGCTTGAACCTTCTCATGATTATGAGTCAAGAAATATCGGAGCTGGAGCACCTTTGATAGAAACTGAGCGCGGATGGCTGATGATTTACCATGCAGTTCAGGACACCAATTATGGAAAGCTTTACCATGCAAGCGCTGCGCTTTTTGATAAAAATAATCCCACAAAATTAATTGGAAAGCTAGTTCGACCCTTATTTTCCCCAACCGAGGCTTATGAAAAAACTGGTGATGTGAGTAACGTTGTCTTCCCAACAGGAACCTCAATGTTTGGCGATCGGCTTTACATTTATTACGGCGCGGCTGACAAATGCATTGCAGTGGCTTCTGTAAATCTTTATGATTTGCTTGACGAACTTGACCCAAAAAACACCATCGCTGAAATCGCAAAAAATATTTTGCCGCACCTGCCTGTTAATTATATGGAAGAAGAGAAGTTAATACAAAAAACAAAATACTCTAAAAAAGCTTTTTGTGCAGCCATAGGTTATTTGGCAAAAGAAGGGCAAGTTAAAATAACTTTTATGGATGGTAAAGCTTA
>CAZIPK010000096.1:3196-4015 GCA_964541135.1 uncultured archaeon
ATACAATTTAAATTTTAAGTCGAATAAATTTCAATATAAAAAAAATTAAAATAAGCGATTAAATGGATAATTTAATCAAATATAAAAAAAATAATGAAAAAATTTAAATTCTTAAAAATTTAGATGATTTATATGTACATTGGAATTGATGTTGGGGGGACAAAAATTTCAGCAGGGCTAGTTAAAAATGGAAAAGTTTTAAGAAAAATAATAATTGAGGAAAAAATCAGTTCCAGCGAACATTTTTTGAAAGTACTTTTCTTGCTAATAGACAAGCTTATTGAAAAAAATGTCAAAGGCATCGGGATAGGCGTTCCAGCGCTTGTTCAAGCTGGGATAGTTTTAGAACCATTGAATTTAAACTGCGTTGATTCAATAAAACTCGCCAAAATTATTTCCAAAAAATATAAAATCAAGTCAAGAATTGCCAACGACGCAAAATGCTTTGCTTTAGGCGAACTTCTTTTTGGTTCAGCAAAAAAAATTAAAAATTCAGTATGTATTACCATCGGAACAGGCCTTGGCGGGGCAATCATAATTAACAAAAAAATTTATCTTGGAAAAAACCATGGCGCTGGCGAATTTGGAGCAATCAAATTAGAAAACGGATTTCTTGAAGACAACTGTTCAGGAAAATTTTTTATAAAAAAAGGCAAATCCGGCAAAGAATTTTACAAGTTAGCAAAAGAAGGAAATAAAGATGCAAAAAATATTTTTAACGAATATGGCCATAACCTTGGAAAGACCCTAGGTTTAATTGCGTGTTCAATCAACCCCGATGAAATAATAATAGGCGGGTCAGTTTCTGAGTCATTTAAT
>CAZIPK010000097.1:0-3992 GCA_964541135.1 uncultured archaeon
GCGAACCATTATCTCCAAAAAAGTCTTTTAATATAAAAAAACCTCCAAAAAAATAAAAACAAGCGATTGCCAGCAAAAAAACCAGCAAAACCAAGGCGACTAAATACTTTTTCTTATTAGGATTGTGACTAAACTGCCTGTTCAATAAAAACACCATTAAAACAGAAGAATAACTTTGACAGTATATAAAAAGATAACTTTTTTAAAAAAAAAAAAACGATTAATTGCAGCCCTGCCAAAAATACAGGATTATTGATAAAGTAGTTTTAAAAAAAAATAGATTTAACACAATAAATTCTATTTTTATGAGAATTCAATTAGAATATTTATAAACCAACTTCATAAAAATTTTTTAATTAAAAACCAATAGATTCTATAATAAGTCCGGAAAAACTTTAATCAACAAATAATAATTCACATTTTTACAAACCAATTATTGAAAAGCATTAATCTCATTCTTTGATTAATCAAAACTCACCAATTCATAATCATCATTTTTCCCAGTTAAATGTTTGAGCCAGTGTGCCTCTATCAGCATAGTGTTTTGCAGCTTCTAAAACCATTTCTATCCCCATGCATCGCTTTATTGGATAGACTTGTGCTTTGCCGCTAATAGTTAACTCCATCCCCTCTTTTGGGATAGGAAATTTATTCGCCATTAAATACATTTTTCCGTTTAATTTTGCAAAAACAGCGTATTTGTTTTTCTGTCCCCCGCCAATTAGCATAAAGTTATCTTCGTCTTTTTTAAGCACTACAGCAGTTCTTTTCTCGCCGTCAATCCGGTCAATTGCTTCTTTTACTTGGATTAACTCAGTACATTCTGTCTCTAAATCCTCTTCCCCGTTTGAACCCAATTTTTCTTCAATTATCCTGTTAATAAACAATCTTTGCATCCTTCCACCAACCTAACTCTATAGCGCAAATCTTTTATTACCAGTAGATTTGAAATATAACTCAAAAATATACTGACTAGGCCAATTCCTTAACTAAACATTTTTTAATTCATTTCCAACTTCTGGAATTTTGCTCAAATTTAACAAATTTATTTAAAAAAAAATACCCAGTGCAAACTTATTTTAACTCAAAAATCATTAATTTTAGGGCATTTTAATGTTTTCTTGTGACCAAATAACTATTGATGCACAGTTTAATAGAACGCATTCAAAAGAAAAGGCTGCACAAGGAACAATTGAGTACTTAGTCATTATTGCAATCATAGTAGTAATTAGCCTACTTGCTGCTGGTTTGGCTACCGGTTTTTTTTCTAGTGGTTCGCAAGCGGTTAAAATTAGTCAGGATTTGGGTGGACGGATTGGTTCTGGCGGTATTAGTGTTCTTGAAGGTGTGAGCGACACTAATGGTGATGCAATTTTAAGGCTTAAAAATTCCACTGGAGAAAGTTTTAGTATTAATAAGATAAGCGGCTTAAGCGGTGGAACTAGTGTTATTGATAAACACTTTAATAATGCATTAATTCCCGGAGGGGGGGAAGTAAATTTATCCATGGATAACTTAACAGGTGCTTGCGTTTGTGGAGCAACTGATACTAGAAAAATTTGTGAATTTGAAATAACTTTAACCAGCCAAAACGGTTTAGAAAAAAAGCAACGAATAAGTAAAAGCGTGGATTGTGTCTCAAACACTACCCCGACTGCGAATGTGGTGAACTCATTTAGGGCATTATGGGCGCAAGGGCCTGCAATTGGAAGTGGTGCAAGCACCGAACAAGCCTATTCAATTTTTTCTGATTCTGGCGGAAGTGTTTATGTCGCAGGAAGTTTTACTTCTACAACTCTTGGCTTTGGAAACGGAGTAACTCTAACTAACCGTGGCTCCACCGACTTTTTTGTCGTGAAATATAACTCTAGCGGAGTAGCTCAATGGGCGCAAAACCCAGTAGCAGGAAAGGGAACTGGGTCTGACTCAAGCTTATCTGTTTTTGTGGATACAAGTGGAAATGTTTATGTTTCAGGACAGTTTGACTCCAACATTGGTTTTGGAAATGATATTAATCTAACTAACCGTGGTTCTTACGATTTTTTTGTGGTGAAATACAACTCTAATGGAGTAGCTCAATGGGCACAGGGACCAGCCACTGGAACTGGAACCAGTTCAGATTATGGGGATTCTGTTTTCGTTGACACGAGCGGAAATGTTTATCTGGGCGGTGATTTTTTCTCAACACCAATTGGGTTTGGAAATGATATTAATCTAACTAACCGTAGCAATAGTGATATTTTTATTGTAAAATACAATTCAAGCGGAATAGCTCAATGGGCGCAAAACCCTGCCGCAAGCACAAGCAATGATTTTGTTAGCAAAATCTTTATGGATTCAAGCGGAAATATTTATATTACTGGGAACCATGCTTCATCAACACTTAGTTTTGGAAACGATGTTAATCTAACTAACCGAGGGGGCTACGACTTTTATGTGGTTAAATACAACAATAATGGAGTGGCTCAATGGGCAAGAGGGGCATCAGTTGGAACCGGCACAAACACTGATACTGGAAGAAGTGTTTTTGTTGACACAAGCGGAAATGTTTATGTCGCAGGAGATTTTATTTCTGCAACGCTTGGATTTGGAAACAGCATAACACTAACTAGACAAGGGGGCAATAATGATTTCTTTGTTGTAAAATATGATCCTGACGGTAATGCCTTGTGGGCAAAAAACCCTTCTACTGGAACCGGCACCAGTACAGAGTATTGCGACTCTGTTTTTGTTGATTCTAGCGGAAATGTTTATTTATCAGGAATATCCGCTTCCACCATATTAGATTTTGGAAATGGAGTGGGCTGGACCAACAGGATTAATGATGATTTTTTTATTGCAAAATACAATTCAAGCGGAATAGCTCAATGGGTGAAAACACCTCTCTTAGAAATTGGGACTAATAATGATGAAGCCTATTCAGTCTTCGTTGACGCAAGCGGGAATGTTTATTCAACAGGTAATTTTGACAACAACATTGGATTTGGAAATAACGTCACCTTAACTAACAGAGGGAGCGCTGATTTTTTTGTGGTAAAATACGGGTATCAGTAGTTGATTTTATTTATTCCCCTAATAAAGTTTAAAAAATAGAAAAGTACAACTAAACAAAAGCGAATTATTAAAAGAATTAAGAAATAAGCCCTTAGAGGGATTTGAACCCCCGACCCCGAGTTTACAAAACTCGTGCTCTAACCAACTGAGCTATAAGGGCAACAGTATATGAAAATTTGCGTTCAAGTAGTTTTTAAAATGTAAGCATTAGCGATAAAAGAATTAGTTTTAAAGAATTCGCCAAAAAATAAAAGTTTTAGCGCTTAATCAGGTTTTTAAGAAAGAATAAAATCCAAGATAGAATTACTGAAAAAATAACTAACCCAGCCAGAAATATGACAAACTCAACTGAAAAAGTTGGGCAAAAAATAATCGTTTGGGCAAAAAAATAAAAGAAAAAAATTGAGAATACCAAAATAATTACATAAAAGAGTAAGCCAAATTTTTCCTTTGTTAACGGCACAATGGCTTTAATCACTACCGCAGCCCCTATAATAATTCCTAAAAAACCGATAAGTAAAATTGGTTCTATATCAATAATTCCCGCACCCAAAGCATTTTTGATTAATTCAGAGCATATTTTTGAGCTTTCACTTTCAAAATTTGCCCTTAAAATAGCTAAAACAATACATGCAACAAAAAGAATCCCAAAAGTTCCTTTCAAAAATTCATTAATTTTAATCTTTTTCATAGTAACAATTATGAATTAATTTATTTATAATAATTTCCAACCACACATTAACTATGGTTCAGGAAAAAAATCTTTCAAAATCAGAGGAATCAACTATTTGCCTTTCTTGCGGGGAGTGCTGCAAGCGGTATTGGATTACTGTTTTGCCTGCAGAAGCCCAAAAAATTTCTAAATTAATTGGCAAATCAAAAAAAGATTTTATTGAAAATGATTGTTTTTTGAATGTAAAGCTTTACCCAAAATCAAC
>CAZIPK010000098.1:0-3823 GCA_964541135.1 uncultured archaeon
GAGTGACAACAGGGACAAGCGATTATAACAACCAATTATTCTCAAACATCGCATCTGGAGCCACAGTAACCGTAAGAGTAACAACAAGTGCAACATGCGGAAGCAGCGGAACAAAATACGCAATACCAAAAGCAAACATATCCATGACTTACAATACTACCGGCATCTCTGGAAAAGTAGAGCCAGGAGTGTTTGATTTGGTTGGAACCTGTCAGTAAAATTATTAAAAAAAAATAGAAGAGGCAAACAAAACCTCTTCTATCAATTAATTTTTTAGTAGAATATAAAAAACAATAATTTGATATAAATCTAATTTAGCCAGGCATTTTTTTATTAATTAATTATTTTATAGATTTTTTAGCTTATAGATTTATTTACCTAAGAGAAATTATGTAAGAATTAGAATCTGTTTGATTGTCATTGTACCTCAATAAAGCATTCCATTTAACCGGGGTCGCAATAATTGAATCATACAAAAAAGATACTTCATAATCAACCCTTTGATTATTACTGGATTCAATCGAAATTCCACCCTCTTTTCCATCCCCAAGCCTTCCAAAGGACAAAGTAATATTAGAATCAGGATAAATAAAAGTACAATAAGAAAGAAGATCCTCATTAAAACCAATTAAAGATGAAAAATTATTTGAATCGTCAGAATAATTTATTGACAAAACAGAGTTGCCCGCCCCCCCAATACTGCAGGACAGGGAATTTAAGTCATTAAATGCCCTCAACTTCGCATCAATTCTGTGCAAATTCACAGCATTAAAAGAAAAAAATTCCAATTTTTTTTGGGAATAATTATTAATTAACTCAAATGACGGTCCGAAAAAAACTTCTGCTGCCCCGTCACTCAATCCCAAAAAATTAACTTGTTTTGACCCAATGGATGCGCCAAACATACCGTTTGCCAGAAAATCATCATACACATCCAGTTGCTGGGCAAAATACGGTTCGGAAGAAAAAGTGCCCACAATATTTATTCTAGTGTTGTTGTCATAATTAACCTCAAAACCAGTATTAAAAATCCTTTCAAGGTCATTTGCCAGATCATTATTTAAATAAAAAGCGCTTAAAGGTCTTGAAGAAGACACTATGAGTCTTTCATTTTGATTATTAATGTTTGAATACGCCTGAGCAAAAAAGACAAGTGTAGAAGCAAAAAATATTA
This sequence comes from uncultured archaeon, assembly GCA_964541135.1. Classification (GTDB taxonomy): domain Archaea; phylum Iainarchaeota; class Iainarchaeia; order Iainarchaeales; family JAAZKV01; genus JAAZKV01. Next base: position 1,175 of record CAZIPK010000098.1, read on the forward strand.
TTGAAATAGTGAATAAAAAGCCCTTATTTTTTAAAAAGCCTTTTTCCTTTTGCCAAACCCTTCTTTTTTTAAAAATCACTTAATCCACCCCTCAACTTTTGCAATATAAAACAATACGTTCGGGTGGTCATTAATCACCACACTTTTTGAAACGGCTATAACAGTGTCAGAATTTTTAGTGCAATTTGATTTAACGACATGCACGACATTTGACAGGGCAGGGTAATCCAAAACGGTTACTTCAAAGCAATAATTTTCCGGGCTCTCGTTAATTATTGAAAGCAAAATATCGCCTGAAGACTGTTTTATTGAATTCTCAAAAGACTTTGATTCCTCAAGCAGAACCGCAGTGTCATTAACAGCAGTTCTTAAATCAACTAAATTCCATGAAGATAAGCTTGTCTGGGAGATGAAAAAAAGCGAAAGCAAAATAAGCAAAAGCATTAAAGTCACGCCAAGAAAAGCGTCAACTGTTATAATGAACCCTTTTTTAAAAAATTTCCCCATAAAAACCACTAATCAAAAGATACTATCGCCTCAACCACTGCAAATGAACCATTAAACAAAGCCATTCTCTTATAGGAAAACTGAAGCAGGGCATCAGTGGCAATTTTGCCCCCCGAAAGCTGCACTCCATTAACATCAATCAATGCCCCGCTTGAATTGCGGAGATTCAACTGCAAATCAAAAATGCTCGCTCCAAGTTTTTGCCTTGTCGAGTCATAATTTGAATCCTCATTGAGATGATTAATTAAAACAATAACCTTATTTGAATCAATAACATTTGGCGCATGAACCAAGCCAAAGGCATTCACATCATCCAGCAAATATTCTTCCCAGTTTGGCGGATCTCCTGGCGAAAGCAAAAGAGAATTAAGCAACGCATGCGCCGTTTCATCGGCTGATTTTCTTTCTTCATAAAGCTCTGCCTGGCCAAAATCGGAAATACTTGAAGAAAAGAAAAGAACAAGCGCGAAAACAAAAACACCAGTAGCAATTATTAAATCTGGAGAAAAAAACTGCCCCCTTTTTCCAAAAACCATCAAAAAACACCTTAAATAAAAAAACCATTAAAATACAAAACAAACCTTACTCATAAAAAAACCTTAAATATAAAAAAAACATCACTCATCAAAAACCATTTTAATATTAAACACCCCAAAGAAATCCAAAATTAACAAAACCTGTTATGAATTTAACAATATTATCCTGAATAATCAACCACTACCCTGCCATTTATTTTTTTAAAAAAAATCACTCCATTCAAATCAGCAGCCACAAAATCAACATCACTCGTTACAATCGAGGCACTAAAAAAAACATCCCCTGAATAAACATTAACTGAATTGTTAGAAATAGAAAAGCCCTTTGAATTTCCGCTCCAAAATAATGAATCTCTAATTGAAGAGTTTTCATCAAGAAAATACGCATTGTTAATATTCCTTGCAAGCCTGTAAGAAATGTCTTCACAATCCCATTTTTGGAAATTATTATTGTTCAAATCATTCCTTGACTGAAAAATTGCCATTCCCACGACAAAAATAACAAGCACAATTATTATAGTCACCAAAAATTCAAAAGTAACCTGCCCTCTGAAATTAATTCTCTTCTTCATTAAACCAACTCTCTAAGAATCTTTATCCTTATTAAACTAAACCGCTAAAACACTAATTAAACAACAATTCTAATATTAAAATAATTGCTAAAAAATTTTATGACTAAATCAAATTAAAAAAACAACTAAAATTTTATTAAAAAATAACCCCCAATAACAAAATCACTAATTAAAAATTAATCCCCACTCCTAAAATAAGACAAATTAACATCAGTCACTAACGGAGAAACATCAGTATCAGAAGAAGATAATACTGCCTTGTATTGCACTAATTTTCCGGGCAATATTTCTAACTGCGCAGGCAGGGCATCAAATGGGCCATTCCAATCCCCCCAATACAAGCCATCACTACTTGAACGAACATAAAACAATAAGCCAGTGCTGCTTGATGATCCATTCCCAACAAGGGAATTTGCCCATGACAGCTGGTCAAAAGTCAAAAGCCCGTTGCCATCAAAAACCCTTGAATAAAAAGTCCCATTAGGAACAAAACTTCTTGGAGAACCTGCTAGATGCAATCCATTCGAACTTAAGGTTACATCATATCCATTAACATCCACTTCACCTTCATAAAGAGCATTTATATCGGCTTCAGACAATACCTTATTCCAAACAGCCATTTCCTCAATCAATCCATCAAAATAAAAATTCGAAGTGTCAAGATAAAAACGCCCCATCTTTAACGGAGCGCCGGCATCCCCTATCGAAAGATTTGAATCAACATCATCTTGTAAAATCCTATCAAGATATAATTTCATGGTGCCATTACTAAAAACGCAAATCGCATGATACCACTGCCCCGCCAAAGGCGCTGAATTTGATTGAGTATAGGCATATGCCCCAGCATTTGCTGAAAAACAAGCTATTTTTTGGGAAGAACCAGCCTGCAAATTATACCCATTATAAGAAGGGGTCGCAACAACCCTTGATAATAAGCCGCCATAACTAACCAACGTGTTTGCCTTAAACCACCCGCCATAAGAAAAATTATTATCAAAATTCAACGGAACCGTTTCAACAAAATCAATTTGATC
>CAZIPK010000099.1:0-3807 GCA_964541135.1 uncultured archaeon
AGGGAGCTGCTAAATTCTTCATGGGGAAATTTATTTTGAAGGAAAAAATAAGTTCCAGAGCTTTCCTTCGTTTTATAGGGGGATGTTTCCAAGAGAGTATGGGGTAAATCCAAGGAGTTATGAGGTGGCAAACCAGGGGCGTAGGTGGAATAAGCATGGGGTAGAGCTTCCAAGGCGTGCTCCAAAAGTAGAAATGGTTAGAATAAACCGTGGAGAGGTTCTTAGAGCGCTTTTTGATTACCGTAATAGGTTGGGTGAAGATGATTATCCAAGGAGAAGATATCTGGGCAAGGTAATTACTTCAATAAGAGCCACTTCAAGGATTCCGCGAGAGTTTTATGAATCTATAAGGGTGATTACTGGGCTTCAGACGCAAAGAGAGAATAAATCAAAAAATTACGACAATGATTCCCCATTTTAAAAATAACTTTGTTTGTTGGACATATTTCGAAAATGTTAGATTAAGTTAGTGTTTAAAGAAATCGGGTTTTGCAAGTGCTTTTTCCATTTGTCTGCGATTCATTTCAATTAGTATCATGGCTTCTTTTCTTGGGATTATTCCTTTTTCTACTAACAATTTAATTCGGTTATTGTTTCTTTGAAGTTCTTTTAACAATCCCCCACTTAATCTTCTGGTGAATCTGGTATATTCTGTTTTGCTTGCCACCCCTCCTATTTGTTGCGAGTCAGCCCCCCTCAGAACCAATCGATTGGGAAAAGATTGTTCAGTTCTTTTTCTTACTTCGTGAAAGTATCCTTCAGCGTTAAAACTAATTTGATTAATTCTTCCATTTGCTGCGTATTCTACAACGTCATGCAAGCCCCATTTTGATTTAATGGGGGTCGGGCCAGTGTAAATTACTGCGCGAGCAAGCCAAGCATTAATTCCTACTGACCTTAGTAAAGCAAGTGTCATATTTGTTTTCTCTATGCAAGGTAATGCATCAAAGCTTCTTCCTTTTCTAATACTTGTGTGAGCGCTTTTTCCAAAACCCAATCTTCGTCTTTTTTTAGAGTATGTTCGTTCTGGGTATTCATTCACCACTCCTGCAATCAGTTCAGCTTTATCCATTTTTGATAAGCTTGAAGTAGTTTGGCATTGAAATCTGGTTTGGGAAGAAATAATGTGTCTTGCAAATCGTATTGTTTCAGGAGTAGTTCTAGCAGTACGATAAAGAACCCCTCTTTTTCCAGCAAAGAAATGAGTGTTTTGTGTGCGCATAGTAAAGCTATGTTTTGGAAAGTTATAAAGTTAATCTTTTTTTTTTAAAGTTAATCTTTTTTTTTACTTAACTCAATTTTTAACACTTGTTGGATTAATTTGGGTTTCTACTGAAAAGTTAGTTTCTAAAAAAAATTTGTTGTTGTTTTCATTTGCCTTGAAACTTTGCGATTTCTTCGTAAATTGGCCATTTTTTTGTTAAGGTGGACTTCATTAAAGCGAAGGAATTCACTTGGAAGGATAGTTTTTTTGGAGAGATTTTGTTTAATTCTTCTAAAAATAATGCCTTATTTTCAACAAATTTTACTCTTGCTATTGTTAAGTGGCTCATAAAACGATCTTCTCTATGCCACGCGGGAAAAAGCGCGGCATCAATTGCTTTTTGCAACTCTTCAACACTTAGTAAATGAATCCAAACAATTCGAATCAAATCCTTGGAAAACACTCCCACTTCCCCTAATGATGCTTTGAAAGGTTTGAAAGAAACTTTCAAGAGGCGGGATTTAATTTCGCCAATCTTCTTTTCATCCACTTCATCCAAAAACTTTAAGGTTAAATGAAGGTTCTCTTTTTCAGTTAACTTCCCACTAAATGCCGGCAAATCTTCTTGTACATAACAAAGTTCTTCTTTAACTTCTTGAGGCAAATTTAATGCAACAAAACAACGAACCATACTGACCACAGGTTGCTCTAAAAATAAATTAAACATAACTTTCTATTTTTTTCAAATAATTTTTTTGTTTGAATTTAATTGCAGTAATCACTTTGCTTTTTACTTAAATAATCTCCTCCTGGAAGGGCTTTTGCTTTTTGTTTTTCATTTTCTGGAAGTAAATCAAGCCAGCAAAGAGCATAGGGGGCTTGTTGGCCAGGGTGGCTTGAAAGCCAGGCAGGGTCACTTGATGCCAAGTTTTTTTTGCGCAAATCATAAACCCCCCAATCCATTCCAACATTATTTTTGAATCCTACTCCGATAGCAAGGAGTTCGCCATAAGAAACAAAAATATTTCTAATGGGGGTGGTTCTTGTGTCCCCTTCCATTGGTTCGGGCAAAGTTTTGACCAGAGAGTCAAACTTTGGAGAAAGAATTCTTAAGTGATCAAATCTTTGCATTATCCCGCAAGGGTCAACAAAATCGAATAAATATTGTATTTCTCCCCCTTCGTAATACCTTGCTCCGTCGAGTACGTATCCGTTCAAAGGGATTGTTACATTAATATCATCATAACTTGAGTTATCAAATCTAAAACCCCCGTGTGGCTTGAAGTCTCCTCCCCTTATTTGCCCTGGGTAGAGGATTGAAGTGGCCAAATTTAAATCAACAGGAGAATTAAAGAGAAGGGGCTCTTTGCAGGCCGGGGGGATTGATTTTGGGGTCCAAGTGTCAAAAAAATCCCACATTACAAATCCATTATTGTCTTGGGGTGGGTTATCGGGCTGATTCTGGTCATTATGCAAAGCGGGCTGGTTTTCATTATTTTGGTCAAAATTATTGTGGTTGTTGTCAGGAGCATTATTGTCAGAGGGGGTGTTATCATTTAAACTCGTGAGATTCTTTTTTAATAAATCTGAATTGCTTGGAGAGGGGGAGTTATTGTTTTTATTGGGGTCAAAAGCACTGTTTTGATTTTGGATACAACCTAGAAGAAAAATTATTGATAAAAACAAAATACTAAGCAAAAATAAATACTTCATATGCTTATTATGAATTTAAGTGGTGTAAATACTTATCTAAAGTACAATTTGTTGGACAAATTTTTCTTTCAAGATAAAAAATAATTTTTTTTAGAAGTTGAGCTTTTTTTGGAAAATAAAGTTATTTTTTTAATTATCTTTTTGATGCATCCATTATGCTTTGTTCGCTTGAACTTCTTTTTCCTTTTAACCACTTTTCTTCAGCAGCTTTTTCTTTTTTCGCCCTGTCCTCTGAGGCAGCTTCTCCAGCTAACCTTACTTTTTCCAAATTCTCTTTTTTAGTATCCATAAGAATAATTATATTCGCATAGCCTTATATGTGGGTTGGAGAGGAAAATGTTCTTGTGGGGGTTTGAAAAATATTTTTTTTCCAAGGATTGGTTAAAATATCTTTCAAAGGAGTGTTAGATTTAAATTAGGCATTAAATTTTTGTGGTTTGTTTTTATAATTTTAAGACTTTTTTATTAAAATTAATTTTTGTTTTAAATTAATTTTTGTTTTCCTAGTTAATTAACAATTTTTAAGTTAAACTTGGGGGTTTTTAGTGCGGTCATTAACTCAATCCAAAGCGGCAGAATCATTTCACTTCCGCGAGAAGTAGTAATATCACCTAAATCAATGATGTCTTTCCAACCATATGATTCTTGAAGTTTTTTTACTTCTTCCTTTGCTTTTGAATCATTTCCGCTTAGAAAAATATTGTGCCTTCCTTCCCCAACTGATTTTGGATTGACTTGAATTGTTGCATTCATAGTATTAAAGGTCTTTACCACTCTTGCTTTTGGCAAATTCTTTTGTATTTGCTCGCCTAATGAATCAGTATTGCATACAAAAAGGGAGGGGGGCATTCCTTTTGAGAAATCCAAGGGGTTTGAAATATCAATTAATA
>CAZIPK010000100.1:0-2312 GCA_964541135.1 uncultured archaeon
AAGTAAGTTGCGTTCTTGGTGCCATGCAATAAATAAAAAATTTATCAATTCAAAAACTTGGGGATGTTGTTTTAATCAGTGGGTTATTTTGCAATTATTTCAAGCTTTGTTTTTTCATTTCCCAGATTTGATAATACTTCAATAGTGTAGGTTCCTGAATAAATCTCCCCAACTCTCCTAAAAAGGCAGGTTATTTTTCTCTGATCTCCCGGCGAAAGCGCGCTTAATTGATACTCTGGACAAAATTCAAGAAGCTCTCTTGTTGGATAGTTTAATGAGAAATATACATTTTTGTCAAGAGAAGTGTTATTTATGAAAGTAATTGATAATTCTGCAGTTGAAGAAGGATCTTGCTTAATGTTCCAAGGGTTATTATTCCAACTTAAGTTAACAGGGCTTTTGACAGGCGCTGAAAAAAAGCCACCAAGCCAAGTAATAGTTGGGGGCCCTGCAAGGAAAAGCACTATGATTATAACTAGTGCTATTCCGCCAAATAAAGCAATTTTCTTTGATTTTCCTGAATCAAAGGAAGGCGCGCTTACTTCTGGCAATTCCAATTTTGGAAGCTTAATCCTTGGACCATACAGCGACATGATAAGATTACTCAGTTAATTATATTTAAAGCTTACTAAATGAGGCGCTTTATTGAAATCTTCTTGCCTTTTAAATCAAGATTGCTTATTTTGGCAGTTAGAGCCTAAATTAATATTAATTTTTGGAAAATTATCAGGATTATTGGGGACTATCGGGCTTTATGAATAATTTCAGAGATTATTTTTATGATATGGGGAAATTTTTTTTATGGGAGAGTAAACAACTGGTCATCAGTTGCGATAAAAAGCCCTGCTCTTACTCCCGCATCAAGCCATGCGTGTGCGTAGGAAAAAGCAGCTAAAGAAGTCAATAATTCCCCTTTTTCTTTAAAATATTTTGCATCATTAAAATAATTTTTGGCCATTGACAGGAAGTCCTTTGCAATTAGTTCCTCCTTGCCCAAAAGACCTTTTTTTGTTTGGATTTCTTTTAATGCGCGTGAAGTCAAGCCCTCATATTTCAGCAGTTTTTCATTTAATTTTTCATTAAAATCAATTTTTGAAGATTTTTTTTTTCCTGCCTTAATTTTTTTATTTACCAAGATTCCACACTCCCTCAATTCTTCGTATTTTTTTTAATACATACTATTCAAGCAAAAAACTTATTTAGCGCCTCTTTTTCTTTTTCGTTTATTTTTCCAATAATTATTAAACTTTGCGGAAATAGTTCAAGCACTTCTTTATTTTCAAAAATCTTATTTTTGCCAAAAATAATCTTTTGTTTTTCTGAAGCCATTGCCAAAAGCGCTAAGTATTCAAAATTGATTTCTTCATTTTTGGATTTCGCGATTTTTTCAAGGACCTCAATCGCCTGTGCGGCGTTCATTAATTTTTTTGGTTTTGTGTCTTTTTTTATGTCAAGCAGGCACAAAGTGTGCAAGCCAATCAGCTGGTTTTGCTTTATTTGTTCATAAAAACTGTCCGGTTCAAAGCCGGGCTCATGAAAACAAATGGTGGCTATTCTACCAAATTTATATTCATCAAGCCCTGTTTGGGCAATCATGTTGGTGATTGAAATTCCTGGAATTACCTTGGTTTTTATTCCATTTTCCTTAGCATCAAGAAGCAATTGTAAATGAGTTGTTGCAGTTAACGGGTTGCCAAAAACAAGCAGGGCAACTTTATTCTTATTGGCGGTAATCAGGGCGGATTTGAAATTCTCTTCAACTTCTTTTCTTCCCAAAGCAATTACATCCCTTTGGATTAATTGGGCAAGGTCCCTTTCAAAGCCTTCACTGTATTCTGAAGTGTAATCCTCCAAAAAAACCGAGTCGCACTCCTTAATTGCCTCTAAAGCCTCTATAGTCAGCTGTTTTGGCTTTAAACCCACTCCAATCAAATAAAGCATTTAAACCAAGTAATTATTGGTGGGAAAAATTTTTAAACAATAAAAGTCTTTCTTAAATGTTGAAATTAAATTATTTTTTTGATCGGGTTTTAAATTACTCCAAGCTTAAATAAACTTGCAAGTCCGGTGGCAAATCCAAGTATTGCTATTACGACTTTTATAAAGCCGACAATGTTTTTTCTTTGCTCAATTTTAATGTGATTTGCGTGATGGTTTTTTGAGTAATCCTTTAAATAATCATCCAAGCTCCAGCAAATGAGTGCCGCAATTAATAGTTTTATTCCCACAAACAGAGCTGGGTGGATATCAAGGATCATGTTTGAAACAACGTGTTGTTCTGAGAAATTAAAATAACTAATTGCAACGCTTGA
>CAZIPK010000100.1:2322-3057 GCA_964541135.1 uncultured archaeon
GTCAATCGCCTGGCCGGTCACGATAAAGAGATTCATTTTGTCTTGAAGTATCTTGTATTTGGTGAAGCGGTTGATTAAATAGCACAAAACATATGCAACTACCGTAATTAATATCGCCGTTGCGGCAAATACTAGCCAGTTATTGAATTTGCTTAAGTTAAATATTAAAGGAATTATTGCGACAATTACGCCAAACCAAAAAAGTCTTTTAGTATTGGGTTTTTTCCATACTTCTGAAATAAGCAATCCAATAACAACTAGTGCGAAAGTTAACAGCCAAATTCCAGGGGTAAAGAACCAAAAACCAGCTTCCAAGGGGTTAGCAGTTTTAGTAATTCCATCAAGAACTAAATTCCCTGATTCTATTTGGTGCATTATTACCCTCATTGATATTCCAAATAGTATGTAAGGTATAATTGAAATGAAAAAATTGGAATTGAATTGAATTTTTCTTCTTAAAATCAGGTAAATTATTGCGCATGCGGCGATTAATAATATAATAAAAACCGCAGTATTAATCATATTATACCCTTGTATTTCCGGGCTTATTATTGGCTTGATAAAATATTCACTTAAAAAGTCCTGCACCATGATTAATAAGGAATTATACAGTATTTAAATTGTTTTGGGAAAATTATTTTATTTAAATTAAACAGGGTAACAGAAAAAAATGATTATTAGCTAATTTAATTTTGGTTTTTTTTATGGATTTAAAAGAAGCATTGAAAGCAAAGT
>CAZIPK010000100.1:3067-3782 GCA_964541135.1 uncultured archaeon
TTTGCTTTTGCTCCAAAGGCTTTTGATTCTTTTGGAAATATCGCTGTTATTGAGATTTCTAAAGAATTAAGCAAGAGGAAAAAAATAATAGGGGAAACCTTGTTAGAAATTCACCCGCGATTTGAAACGGTTTGCAGCATTGAAAGCAACCATAAAGGAAAATACAGAGTGCAGGAAGTGAAGGTTATTGCGGGGAAGAAACAAACAATTGCCACTTACAAGGAATCTGGCTGCACGTTGCTTGTGCCTTTGGGGAAAGCTTTTTTCTCCCCGAGGTTGGGTGGGGAAAGGTTAAGGATTGCTAGTTTGATAAAGCCAGGCGAAATTGTGGGGGCTTGGTTTAGCGGGGTCGCACCTTACCCAATAGTTTTTTCAAAGCACTCAAAGATGAATAAGGCAATCGGGATAGAATTAAATCCTGTTGCGCATAAGTATGCGAAAAAAAATTTGGAATTGAATAAAGTAAAAAATGTGGAGTTAATTAGAGGGGATGTTAAAAAAGTTTATAAAAAGTTTAAGCATAAATTTGATAGAATAGCAATGCCTCTCCCACACACAGGGTATGAATTCTTAAAAGAAGCATTTTACTGCATAAAGCCCAAAGGAATTATTCACTTTTATGAAATAGTGGTGAAGAATGATTTTTCCACGCCCCAAAAACAAATACTTTTATCCGCCTTAAAAGCAAAAAGAAAGGTTAAGATAGTCAGAAAAG
>CAZIPK010000101.1:0-3748 GCA_964541135.1 uncultured archaeon
TGGGGGGAGCATTGCCTGCTTGCACTGGCAATGGGGCGGATAATGATATATTTGTTGTTAAATATGATATTTCATTGGTTCCTCAATGGGTCAGGTGTATAAGATCGGCGTTCGGGCAGTGGGATGGTGCAAATAAGCCGGCGATTGACGGGGCGGGGAATGTTTTAGTTGCAGGTACAGCATATCCTAATTTGGATGTTATTTTTGAAACTCCTCCAGGAGTTTTTACAAACAGGGCCCAAGTTGGAGGTGCTGGAGGGGATGCTGATGTTTTTGTAGTTAAGTATCTTGCTGATGGTACTTTAAGTTGGGCGATAACTGATGGTAGTGCTGCGGGGACTGAATATGCTAGTTCAATAGCCGCTGATGCTGCAGGAAATAGCTATGTTGGGGGGAGTTATACTCAAGCTTCGACCTTTAATGGTACTGGTGGAGCTGCCGCTTTGGCTATTACAGGGCCTTCTGATGGGTTTGTTGTAAAATATTCTCCTGCTGGAGCGGTTCTTTGGGGAAGGAAATTTGGCGGGGCTGGGACTGATTTAGTAAAATCAGTTGTAATGACAAATGATGGCAATTTGATGATTATTGGAAGTTACACAGGGGCAATAACTTTGGGTGCAACAAATTATAATAGCGCTGGAGGCAGCGATATTTTCATTGCAAAATTATCTTCAGCCACTGGAAATGTTATTTGGAGCGCAAGTGCAGGAAGTGTAGAAGAGGAGGGCTTTGGATGGTATGGTTCAACTGGGTTAGCAGTTGATTCAATGGGGACTGTTTATTTTGATGGGAATATATCAAATGTTGCCGCAACAGCAATAAATTTTGGCAATGGAGTTACTCTAAATGTTCCTGGTGCATATTATGGTTCTTTTATTGCTAGTTATGATGCTGTTGGGAAGGCAAGGTGGGTTAAAGGATTTACTGGGGCAGGAGCGCCAATGGAGCAATTGTGGGGGATTGAGGTGGACCCAAGTTTTAATATTTATGTTAGCGGGGAAACAGAAGACACAATCACTGTTGATGGAGTTACAATAACGCCTAATTCAAGAGATGGATTTTTTGCCAAGATTGGTTTGAAATAATTTTTTTTATCAATAGATTTTTTTTAATCAATATGATAGTTACATTTATTATAATTTAACCATTTTTATTAACGGTTAATTTTCTTAGTATACTTTTTTTGATTTTTATTAATTTAATCATTTCTTATTAAGGGGATAGTTTTTTTTAAGTGAAGTAGTTTTTTTTTATTTTTTCTGAATAAATAAATTAGTTTTTTAATAATTTTTTTAGTTTATGTACATATAATTTCCTTTCTTTTTTTCCAGTATTTCGCCTTCTTCTTTTAAGAATTCGCATATTATTGCCGTTAGTTGTTTTGAAGCATTAATTTTTCTTGCGAGTTCTTCCAAGTGTTGGTTATTTTTTTCGCTTAGCGAAGAAATTATTTTGCTTATATAGTTTTGTAGCAAATCATTTTGGATTAGGTAATAGTTTCCATCAAAGCTTTTTATTCCTCTTAATTCGCCTTCCCTTATTTGTTTTTCGTGCGTTAGTGACGCTTGCGCTGCTTTTTCCTTGCTTTTTATTATCAAAAAGCCGTCTTGCTCTAAAGTGTATTCATTGAATTGTTTTTCTAAAGCATTAAAATCCTCGGATTCTTTTTTTTCCCGCTCTGTTTTCGGGGCATTTTCTTCTTTAACCTTATAAACCCCTTTTTTGTAAGATTCATTAAGCTTGAATATAGTTACTTTTCCAGTTGCCACGAGGGACAAAAGGGCTTTTCTTTGCTTTTCATTTAGTGACGCTTCGAATTTTCCTTCAACCAAGTCGCTTAGATTTAATTTTCTTATTAAGCCTATTACTTGTTGTTTTTCTTCGTTCCATTCTTCAGTAATTAATGGTTTTTTTTGTGATTCTTGTTTTGGAGGTTCTTTTGTTAGTTCCTTGTCGATTAAAAGAAACATCCCATTTTGATTTGGAATTAATTCATAATTCTTGCCCTCGACAAGAAGAGAGGCTTCTTCGTTGTTTAGTAAAAGATTTTTTCCCGTGACTTTGGCCATAATTAGTACACTATTAATAAGTAATAAATAACAGTATTTAAAGCTCTCATAATGCTTTCGACAGATGGTTTAGAGGACGTAACTTGCTGAAGAATATGCTGGAGGGATTCACAAAATTTACACTTAAAATTTAATTTGCTTTAAAAAATAAAGAACATTATGTGCTTTTATTAAGCCAGGGAAAGGTATAAATACCAAGTTAATTGTTAATTCTTAAGGAAGTTAATCAATAATAGTAAAAAAGTTATTTTGAAAAATTAATTATTCGCATATTGAATTTAACAAGGCAAGATTTTATTTAGTTTAAAGTTCAATTAAGTACAGCATTTAGAGCAGTGGTTTGATGGATAAGCGCTTTAGAAACTTAGGGGTTATTTTAATTGTTGTAATAGTTATTGTGGCGGCGTATTATATTTACACTTTCCAAAAGCCACCTGTGGACCAAGTAAGTAAGCAGGACTTATTGATTCAAAATGATATTAAAACAATTGAAAATGTTTTTAGCGCATCAAAAATTTCTTTTAGCAAGTTTAATGATAACGAAATGGTTTATTTAGCAAGGGATTTAAGTGTTGTTAAAGACACTGATTTTGATTCCTTGCAAGGGCTAAAAAACTCGCTTAAATTAGCAAGCATAAAATCAAGTGAAGGGATTGAATTAAAACAATCTTATGTTGATTTAATTGAATTGCAAAATGAAAAAAAAGAAATATTTGACTCAATAAATTCTATTCTTGGGAAATTTGACGCAAATGATGATTATTATCCACAAGTGTGTAATGATCTTCCATTATTATTAACAAAAATAGGGGAATACAACTCTAACGTTTTGAAAATGAGTTCTGTTTCTCTTAACCAGTCAAAAGCTCTTCAAAATTCTGGATTAGCTTACGAATTTTTTTCTTCAAACTTTTCTGATGATTCAGAAATGATTAGTTACTTGAATACAAGATATGACTTGTTGAGTGGTTTTTGTTTATTGGGTGAATAAATGCATAAAAAATTATTTTTAGGAGTGCTTTTTGCAGTACTATTAGTTTTTTCCATAAATGTTTATGCATTTTCAGAAAGCCCTAAAGATCTTTCATTAAAACAAGAACAATTAATTGACCAAATTGAGGCAAGCATTGCTTTAGCAGATAACCAAGCATCTCAACTTGACCAAACAGCAGAGAACTTTAGAAATGTTACCCTCGCAGTAAGGAGCGGAGCACTTGACCAGAAAAAATACGTTGAAGCTTATGATGCAATAACCGCTGCGGACAAAGCTTTACAAGAAAGTTGGGCGAGAATTGCAGCGCAAAGGGATGAAGTTGCTGCACTTTCTGAACAATTGAGTGTGGCGCAAGCAGAAAATGCAACAGAATTGAGTGAAGTAAATAGAAGAATTAAGGAACTTGAAGCAGCATTAGACCAAGGCACTTTAGAATTAATTGAAGCTTCAACTAGAGAGTCGAGAGCAGCCTTAGCAGCTGACATTTCAGCAAAAGAAGCAAGACTTGCAGTGATAGAAAAAGAGCTTGGGGAATTGCCGGCTTTAAAAACACCAACAACATCTACTGAATTTAATCCAGGAACAGAGTTATACGAAGAAACAACAACAGAATTAACTCCTGGGGAAATTAAGGAAAATGATGCAATTAAAAAGAAAAGAGCTGCTTTAAGGGCAGAGCGAACAA
>CAZIPK010000102.1:0-3717 GCA_964541135.1 uncultured archaeon
GATAATCCCACGTTTCCCGTAAATAAATAGAATGTTGCGGCAGTCAGAATTGTCGCCATTACCCTAAAAGTTATTGCTTTAACTACTGATTTCTTCCTTGAGTCAGTTGTTTTTTTCTTATGTATTGTTTTGCTCTTATAGTGCCACTTAGGAGCTGAAATTTTTTGGTTAAAGATTACCCCTCTTCCAACAGAATCAGGAAACATAAACCATCACTTTTGTTATATTTTTGTAGTTTAAATACTTTTTCTTTAGTTAAAAAATTCAAAAAAACCAAAATTTTAATTATTTTTAATAAAGTGCTGTCAAAGTCAATAACTTTTTTGATTTTTAGAAAAAAAATGATAAAAAAATATTAAAATACACAAAAAAAACTAATGATTGAAAAGTAAATGCAGTAAATATTATTTTTTGAAAGTGAATGACTTAAACTCAGTTTTTTTCACTCGTATGAGTAAACGCACTTGACCAGATTTTTTTTATTTTCTTCAATATTTGCGTAACCAAGCCCTTCAAAATGAATTACTCCTTTGGCTTTAAGGATTGATTTTGGCACAAGTCCAGTTATTTTATTTCCATCGCTCATCAAGACTTCCGCATTGACCCCGTCTTTTATCCAGGATATTACTGGAAGTTCTTTTTTATCATACGAAACAAATTTTGCTTCTGCATGATCTTCCTGGACAAATAACAGCTGGATGTTAAAACCTTTTTTTAGCCTCAGCAAAACCGGGGAATTGTCCTTGTATTTTAGCAACTCTTTTTTTTCAATAAATAATTTTAAGCTGCATTTTGGCAATTTTATTTTTTCACCGTATGATTCAATAGTTCCTTTCAAAACTTCAGTTACTTCCAATTCTATTGGTTCAATAAAGAAGGCGTATTCATTTGCTTCACCCAAGACGCTTTTGTTAGCCGCAGCAAACATTTCAAGGGTTATTTTAACTTCTTTTAGGCTTAACCCACAGTCAAGTATCACTTTTCTTATTGCCTGCGGAGTAAATCCCCTTCGTCTAAATGCTTTTATTGTCGCCATCCTTGGATCATCATACCTTTCCACACCAAGTTGCTCCATTATCTCCTTTATCTTGCTTTTTGAGAGCGTCATGTCGCCTAGTTTTGAAACTTTGCCGTGGTAATAGCAGTTTGGATAAACCCAATTAAAATGCGCATATAAGTCTTTTTGTTTTTCTTCATTGCTCATGTGTTCCTGCCCGCGTATTACTAAATTAATCCCCATGTCATGGTCATCAACCGCACTTGCCAGGTTGTATGAAGGCCACACATGCTTACCCCTTGCTTTCTTATTTGGATGGTTCACTTCATCCACCACTTTTGCCATCCACCAATCCCTTGTTGAAGGGTCAGGATTCATTAAATCGGTTTTGATTCTCACTACTGCTTCTTCTTCTTTTATTTCGTGTTTGAGCATTTTTTTCCATTTATCCAAGTGTTCACTAAAACTTTTTTCCCTGCAAGGACAGGGTTTTGATTCCCAAATTAAATTCCTCCAATCCTCCCCTTGGCAAACGCAAACATACGCTTTCCCATCAGTTATCAGTTTTTCGATTATCTCATAATACCGTTCAAGCCGGTCGCTTGCATTTGTAGTTTCATTAAATTTTATTCCAAGCCAATTAAAATCAGAAATAAAATCTTTCTCAACGCCCGCAATAGGAATTTTTGTTTTTGGATCAGTATCATCAAATCGCAAGATAAATTTTCCGCCGTATTTTTTTATATATTCATCAGTAAGAACTGCTGGCCTTGCATGCCCAAAGTGCATTACTCCGCTCGGGTTGGGGGCGACTCTGGTAACTATTTTTACTCCTGACTTTACCCAATCCAGTTCTGGCAGGGTTTTTTCTTTTTCAACATGCTTTAATTCCCATCCGCCCGCATCAAACTTCAAGTACTCCAAATTAAGCGCTTCTTTGTCCAAATTATTTGCCAAAAGTACCGCTTCGTTAATCAGTGGCATTGCTTCGTTTAGATTGACTTGAGGGAATAATGCTTTTACTTTTCCAACCACGGCACCCAATTGGGCTTTTCCTTGGTGTTCAAACGCATTCTTCACAGCGTACTTATACGCCACTTGTTTTACTCCTTCCATGAATTTCACGCTTCAATATTTCCTAAAATAATATAACTAGAATTAATTTGATAAATAGTATTAATTTGCAATGTATTTTAATGTTTTAGTTTGGTTCGGATTAGTGAAAACATTAACATAATTAGCAAAGATAATTTTTCCTAAATCGAATTCATTTTTTTGGGGGCCGTGCAGTAATTTCTGTTTCATTTTTTTCAGTAAAAAACCCTGAGTTTTGAGCGGCTTTGATGAGTGTTTCTGTTTCAAGTGTGGCTTTTTCGTCAAATTCACTAAACCCTCTTTTTCTGGAAAGCACTTTGTGTTGCACCACTACTGCCTTATTTTTATTCAGCGCTTCCAAAAGTATTACCTCAAAAACACGTTTTTTCCATTTTGGATACTTCCTAGACACTTCTTTTGAAAGTTCACTCCCCGCCCGCCTAGGTTCTTTTTGTGGTAAAAAATGGGCTTGAATATTAATTATTCTAATCAGGGTTTTGCTTTCGTCTACTTTAACGCTTCCAAAAGACCCTGGAAATCTATAACCTGGACTCCAACCAGTGGTTTTTTTTGTGGCATCTATTAGGGCACCAAAATCTTCTTTTGCAGGATAGTAAACATAAAATTTTTCACCCTCAATTCTTGAGCCCATGCGGAGTTTTTTTTCAACTGCGATGAAACTTGACCATTCAGTTCTAGAAGTGGATGGATTTTTTAATAATCTTCCTTTATGGTCTTTTCTAAAAAAAAATACCACCGGCTTGATAAATGCTGCCCTTAAATATTCTTGTTCATCAAGGCTTAAAGGAAGCCTTGCTTTTGTCTTTCCTTCTGCAAAACTCAGCGCTTTTCTTGCTGATAAAATAAGTTTGTCTGGTGATTTTTGTCCAGCAATTTTATTAGGCATAATAACAACACAGTTAATTTGGTTATGAAGTATATTCGATTTAGGATTATTTAATCTTTTATTTAAGCTTTTGGAAGATATCTAACTTCATAAACAAAAGAACTGCTTTTTAATTTTCTTGCCAGCGCAATGGGATAATTAAAAAAAGTCGTTTTCAATTCATTAGTAGCTTTTCGCGTCTTTCCAGTTTTTATCAAAGTAGTGCATTAAAGCACTTGCCATTGGGGCATGGTCGTTTAGAATTGTAAAGTGATAATCAGTTTTGTCTTTCTTAAAATCAGATATTGCAAGCACCACTTTTTTGTTGTCAATAATGAATACATTGAGCCCGTGGTTTATGTGCCTTACTTCTGCAACTTCTTTTAATCTTCTTGACTGGATTGAATTAAGCAGTTTTATTGGAACATTTTTTTGTTTGACTTTTTTTAGTGCTTCATGAACCGATTCGTGTTCGTCAGTTATTTCCGTTAAGCCGTGGATGCTTTTATTTGCCTTTAGTAATTCCTGGCCGAGTATTTTTTGATAGTCTTCCTTGTCTTTTACTTTCATTACTTTTTCCCCGCTCTCATCTTTTGAGCCTAAATCAACAAGGTTTTCTTTTACTTCATCCGCTTCTTTTTCAAGTTCATTTAGCTGGTTTTTCTTTGATTGAATTAAAAGGTCTATTGCCTTATTGGCTTCCACTGCGCGGTAGAGTTTTGGCCTTACTTTTATCTCA
>CAZIPK010000103.1:0-3685 GCA_964541135.1 uncultured archaeon
ATTGTGTCGAAGCGCATTTTTTGAACAGCTATATAACTGTTTAAAAAATTAATTAAAAAAAGATTAAAACTCCTGCCACAAAAGGCAGGCAGTTAATTTGAATTTATTTTTTAGCGAGTTTTATGAGTTTTTTTCGCTTTATATCGTTGAACATAAAGGCCTTGGAGATCATGTAGTTTACTTCATCTACAGTGAATGCTCCAGCGCCTTTTTGCATTGCGCTCATAAAGCCGTCTTCTGTTGTTGCAACGCTAAACCTTGCCTCACTGGCCTTTTCTTCAAGGTAAGTCGGGTCAACCATTATTTTGCCCCCAACCTTGACAAAAGTCGTTAATAGCGGCAATCGTTTTAACTCAATACTTCCAGAATACTCGTGCTTTATTATTTTATTCTTTTCATCAAGCTTTGGCACTTTGGTATTCATAAAAGTTGCTAGCCCTGCAATTGAACCGGCGTCAAACAAGTTGCCGTCAGAGTTTATCGCATAAAAATCCATGAAAGCAATCCAAACTGCTTCCCCTTCTTTTATGCAAAGTTTTTCAAAGTCAATTGCTTTACTTTCCCTAATGCCCCTGTCCACAACCCTCGCCACTTCAATCTCATCAAGTGAAGGTGGGCCTGCTTCGTATTCTGAGTGAGCTAAAGGAATTAGTTCAGCCCCAACAGAAATTGCACCCTCGTTAGGAGAGTCAGGGTAAGGCTTATCCACACCCATTTTTATTCCAGCAATCACTTCTGTTTCGCCCAAAAGAACCCTGCAGGACCCCTCAGCGTTTTGGTACTTGTCAATTTCCACTGAAAAATCACGCATGTCCTCCATCCCTCTTCCGTCAAGGCGCTTTGTAGCGCGAGCAAGCTCGACTATTTTTGACAAATCATATTCAAGTATTGTAGTCCTCATTTTTTCACCTTCTTTGATTTAATTTCTTTTGGCTCTTTCTTGGCTTCAATATTCTTTTTGGCCAAAACAGTCTCTTCAACATTCTTTTCCGAAACATCAGTCAAAGAATATTTTTCAGTCAAAGCCTTTTTTTGGATTTCATAAATCTGCTTGCATGCTTTTTGACCCAAAGGAATTATTTTCTCCCACTCTTCCTTTGTCAATAGTCCATCCATTTGCAGCAAAACTATGTCCCCTGAATTAGGCATTACCCCAAAAGGAATATCCACCGCATCAGGCGCATCTTCTTCATCCTTGTTCAAATCAACAACCAGCTCGCCAAAAGCCTTTCCAACTCCAGTAGCCGCTACAAGATCCTTCATTGGAATTCCCGCATCAGCCAAAGCAACGGAAGCCGCAGTCAAGCAAGCAACCCTTGAACCGGCGTTTGAATCAACAACTTCTACAAACACCGCTATTTCAGTGTTGGGAAACTGTTCAGTAAAAACAACAGTTTCCAATGCCTCGCTTAAAACCTTTGAAATTTCCATATCCCTTCTGTTGGGTCTAGGCTGTTTTCTTTCAGGGACTGAAAATGTTGTCATCCTGTACAAAACTTTAACATTAGCTTTGTATGGATTTTGGGTGTGCTTTGGCAAGGCCTCTCTTGGCCCATAAACTGCCGCATAAACCTTGTTCTGCCCCCATTCAAGGTAAGCTGATCCGTCAGCGTTGGGCAAAACGCCCACTTTAATGCTTAACGGTCTTAACTCATCCATTTTTCTTCCGTCAACTCTTTTCTTTTCTTTCCTGTAATCAGGAATTTTTTCTTCACTCATCATATTCACCTTCATAAGATTAATTAATTACTTCCGACTCTTCACTCATTACTTCGGATTCAACAACTTCGCTTTCCAAAGCAGAATTATTTTCCTGTTTTTTTTGAACAGAAATCAGTATCCCCTCTTTTTTGAAAAAATCCTCAACAGAGTTTGTCAAATTGCTTTTGTAGGAGTTAATTATAACAAAATTAACAACCCTCCTCAACAAATCAATATTCCCATTCCTTGCCCACACCCTGCCGTTTTTTCCGACAATCATGTCGCACTTTGTTCCCTGCTTTAATAACTCAAGCATGGACCCGTTTTTTCCAATCAACCTTGGAGTCCTAACAGGAGTCACTTCAATTACTTCCCCGCCGAACATTTTTCTTGGAAAAGAAAGCTCCGCTTCCCTTAATTCATTCACATAACTTATCTTTGATGAAACAAGGTCCCCCACTTTTAAGTCATCCCGCATAGCTGATTTTGGTATAAAGGACTCAACAAAGGAATTAATGTTAACGCCATATCCGGCAAAAACAACCCTTGTCACCACCCCTATAACCACATCTTCCTGCTGCGGGAAATACTTCCCTTCAAGAGGAACTACCGACGCTTTCTCATCAGCATCCTCTGTTATTCCAAGAACCTTGGAATAAACTTTACCATTGGAAACAAAAACATTGCCCCCAAGCCTTTTTCGCTGGTCAGAAACAATCTCACCAGGTATTACAATTCTCTTCATACATTCACCTTCAATAAAAATAATTTTTCAACTACTCTTTAAACTAAAATTAACTCTTTCTCAAAAATAATCCCCAATATTAAATCTTTCTCAAAAATACTTTCCTATTCCTAAAATAAAATTTACTCCTTTTCAAAAATACTTTCAATTACCTAAATAAACAAAAAATACTAAACCTTTTTATGCGCTTGAAGTCCCTATTATTTTCACAATTATTTCCCCGTGAGTGATTGCATTCAATTCATTAAGCAAATCCTGCTTTGCCCCAGCAGGCAGCAAAAACTCCGCCGCTAAAGAACCATCATTAAGCCACTCTTCTCTCTTCATCTCAAACTTGTGAATCACGCTAGAAGCCCTCCCAGCATACTGCGAAGGGACCTTAATTGCAAAATCAATCTTATCCATTGAAATGGGCAAAATCGGCCTTAACGCATCAACAATATGCGTAGCCTGCTCTTCAACACTCTTAAACGCATCAATATGAACCTTTGCCTGTTCCATTGCATTTTCAATCCTTTGGGGCGGGTGAGGCGTTTTGTTTTGCGGATTAATTGTGTTTCTGCAAATAAAATTAATTATCTCAAGTCGCTTTTTTTCAAGCATTTTCCTCTTTTGCTCAGTAGTTAACTGAACCTCCCCTTCAAGAATAATCTTTTTTGCTATTTCACCTAACTCCTGCGTCCCAAATGACTTCTTTAATGTTTCAGGGCTTTGCTCATCCCCTGCTCTTGCATCCTTAAATACTGTTTCAACTGCAAGTAAAGCGCTCAAATCAACAACCTTGCCATGTTTTAAGTCCATCGCCAAATTTGGCTCCACCAATAACTCAAACTTGTGCCCGAACTTTTCAAGCCTTGCTATAACGCTGTCTTCAACCCTAACCATTCCAATTCACTGCCGCCAAAATTTTTTGACGATGCCCAAAAAATTTTTTCTTTCCTTTTTTTGGGCAAATAAGTCAATTAACCTAAATTTTTTTTAAACAAATCGCCGATCTGCTTTTACTTAAAAGCCTGCTTTAATTCCTTATCAGTAAGCCTTCTAAAACCATTTTTATCAATAATAGCAAATTCTACTCTTGCGAGCGAAATTTTTTCTTTTTCAGGCATGCTTTTTTCAATTGCTTTGTAAGCCAATTCAACAGCAGCAGTCATTGGGAGTCCTTCCTTATACTCTTTCTCAAATAACTCCATTGCTTTTTCTTTATTCCTTCCAACAGCAACCGCATTGTACTCAGCC
>CAZIPK010000104.1:0-3621 GCA_964541135.1 uncultured archaeon
GGGGGCTCGGGCCTAAGCCTAGCAGAGAACTTGAAAAAATTGCGCGCAACTTCAATAATATTTCTCTTGATGCACAAAGTCAACTAAAACCAGATTCTACGCCCAAAGATTCACGCGGACATTTCTTTGCGACAGATCCAGCAAGCGTAGGAAAAACTAGGGAATATTTTAGACGCAATTTAGCGGTGTTAGATAGCCCCCAAGCATGATCCAAAGTAACATCGTCTTTAAGTAAAGAATACAAGTATCTTTTTTATTTCTTATTATCTTGCAGTACTATCAAAATCAGCATAATAACGATTAGTTCTGTTGCAGCATCATGTTGAGTTTTCTGGTCCCCCATTTTCACTTTAATTTTACCCGAACCAAGACTCCCCTCGGTATAATGGTACAGATTATCACTTCTACTCATCAGTTGAATACGGTTTAGTAAAGGAAAATAATTGCTATTATGTCTATGCCCAAATAACTCTTTTGACCATTCAGCGCCAACACCAATTTCTATATCAGTCTTAATCTTGCCCTTAGGTCCAGATGGACTAATGTGTCTATCTATTATGTATTTTGTCAGTAGCGCTATAGACCCTTGAAAGCCTATGTCAAAAATAACTATTTTGCTTTTATCAGTCCTAATGTGCTGTTCAATATAATCTTTTAACTTCTCAATTATTGCAGCAAATTTTGGATTTAATGAAGCAAACATATCAAGTAGGCGCGCATATTCATCATAAAATTGTGTAAAATCGTTAGGATAGCGTAAATGTGCCTCGTAAAGGGCAGTCAAAGTTACAACATAATAGCCCCACATTCCTTGTTTGTTGCTGAGTAATTTTCGGCCAACAAGTATTTGATCACTAGAAGTGCTTTTACCATTTAAGATATCCATTGCCTTATGTGTTTCATGAAATATTAAACAATCGCGTAAAAGATACAAAGTATGACTATCATCTTTTCGCCTTTTTGCAACCAAATCGGACACAAAAAGGGCCATTTTCAGAATGTGTTCAACATCAATAACTTCATTATTATTCCAGCGTTCAATCTCTGTAAGTGATACGGGATTTTTTAATAGCTTTTTAATATTTGCCAACGTAAAATCAAAATATTCTTCAGGACTTGTTTCTTTATGATTAAAATGAAAAAAATTATTTGGCAATTTTCCTTGATAATGCTTATTTTCCCATCGCTTTAACAAAGCATCATACGGCGTTTCTTTATATTGCTTATTTAACTGTTCAACTATGCCAAAGTCTTTGATAAGTTTTTTATTTGGTTTAAGATCGAAAGCAGTAGTTTTCTCAACTTCAAACCATTGGCCAAAACGATCACGATAATACAATTTGCCTTTAAGCACATTATAGAAGTTTATTCCCATTTTATATTGCCCTGTTTTTTGTGAGATCCATCTTTCAAAACAATCAATATAGATGTGTTGTAAAATATGCTTATCTCCAAAGCGTTCATCAAACAATTTTTCCCAAGTACTAGCAAAATTAGAGCAACCTGCATCTTCAACAATAAGTTTTATCCAATCTAATATGTTAAAAATGTGACCGCAAACATAGCACAAGTAATCATTGTCTGGATTTTCTAATCTCTTTTGCATCTCTTGAATATCTTTAATCAAAAATTTACTAAATACTTGAAAATCTGAGGTAATAGACCAATTTATATCTTTCCTTGAAGGAATCATTGTTTCAAAGTTTTGAAAAAATTTGATTAGCCATACATCTTCTGGATTTGTACTTGGTTCTTTCACACTGTGTTTAGAATCTAACTTCAAAATTATCGCCTAAAAAGAATAAGTAACAAAATATATAAAGCTAAGTAATAAGGCTTTAGCGCTGTGTTGCATAATTGCTTTGGGTTCTATCCCAAGTGTCCAAAGGAACTTCCACAAGGCCTCTTCATGGGCGATTACTGCTCTACTTACTACCCGACTACCAACTACTACTAACCCCAAACTATGTTCCTCGTTTCTCGTCACGCGGAGAGCCGGATTTGAACCGACGAACCCTTTCGGGTCTGGTTGACTCACATTTGCCATTTAGTTTTTCTTTTGGCAAGCCCGTAGACTTTTCTTTTTTCTAAAAAGAAAAGGCTTGGTTCGAGACCAGTGCATTAGACCGCTCTGCCATCTCCGCTGAGCCGTCGCGCCGGCTCGCGGGCGATTGCCTCGCTCTGCTCGGCTGGCAAAGCAATTGCTTTGCATGACTCAAAAAATGTATTCGCTTTGCGAAATTATTTTACATAGCAAGTATATTTTTTGTGACAGTATTAATAAGCCTAACTTTATATATGATAAAAATCATTTACTTTGAATGAAAAGCAAGGTTAAGATTTTTTATTTGCCCATAAAGCGATGGCAAGAGTATAAGGCTATTAGACTTGAATCCTTGACTGCTGAACCAATTGCTTTTGGTAGAGACACTGACGAAGAAACATCTACAAAAAAAGAGTTTGTCAAATTGCTTAAAGAAAAGCGAATAATTTTTGCCGAATTTGAAGGAAAATTAATTGGTTTTGTTGGTTTAAAACAGTTGGCTCGGAGGCGCTTTAAACATATTGCTGAATTGGGGCCACTTTATGTAAATAACGTATATAGACGTTCTGGATTCGGAAAAAAACTTTTGGAATTTGCTTTTAAAAAAGCTAAGGAAAAAGGAGTTGAAAAAGTTAGTCTTAAGGTTAATAAAAGCAATAAGCCAGCCGTACTTTTTTATAAGAAAATTGGTTTTAAAGTTGTTGGAAGAGCAGAAAAAGAATACAAGATAAAAGAAAAATATTATGATTCATTAATAATGGAGAAATGGATTTGATTAACATAACAACAACCTTATTTTGTCAACTTTTTTTGACATATTTGCTTTAAAAATGATTTTTGCATGAATAGGTTATGTCAAAAAAAGAGTTGCTTAATGAAGCTAATGAGATTGAAAAAATTTATAGAACCTTAATGCATTTCCCAGGCAGTTCTTTTAGTGATTTGTGGGATAAAACTGTTGAAAGCAATAAGTTCACTTATTATTTAAAGAAGCTTGAAAAAGAAGGGCTTGTTGAAAAGAATGATGGAAAATATTTCTTGACTGTGAAAGGGAAAGCAGAGGCATCCACTATTGATGGCGAGACTGGAAAGAATAAGAAACATCCTTTTGTTTCACTTTTATTAGTCCTAAGGCGTAATGGAAAATATGTTCTTTACAAAAGAATGAAAGAGCCTTATTATGGGGCTTGTGGTTTTCCCGGAGCAAAGGTAGAGTTTGGAAAAGAAATTATTGAAGAAGCTAATAGGGAATTATTAGAAGAAACTGGGTTGATTGGAGAAGGCAAAATTATTACTATTCAAAATATTATTATAATTAATAATGGCGAAGCTTTTGCGCATTTCACTCAATTTGTTGTACTATTTGATAAACCAACAGGAGAATTAGTTAAAAATAATAGGGAAGGCACGTATGAATGGGCAAGTACCGGAGAAATTCTAAGCCAAAAAAACCTTTTTCCCGACATCCCGGGAGTAATTAAGGACATTGAATCAGGAGAATTTTCAATTAAGGAAGTAAAGTTGCTTCAGGAAGATGAAAAGTTTATTGGAATTAAATCAAGAAAAATATTTTCAAA
>CAZIPK010000105.1:0-3602 GCA_964541135.1 uncultured archaeon
CTCAAATTACGGGCTTCACAATACTTATGACAAAGAAGAAACGCTTAGGCAATGCCGCACTTTACTAAAGCCCGGTGGAAGATTGTTGTTTACCTCACAAAACCCATTTTTGAAAAATTTTCCCGGGTGGATGAGTCCCGTAATGGCTCCAAAAGGATTTAAAATTATTTCACTTAAACTGAATAAAGAAGGAGATTTTGTTTACTACTTGGAAAAAGTAGATTAGTAATGCTTTTTTAATTCAAAAAACTCTTAATTTTTTAATACCCGTTGCCAAATAAACAAGTTAGTTTAACCCTAAAAATCAAGTATTAAAGCTTTTCTAAAAGGAGTTTACTTAAGAAGCTGTTTAGAAGAGTTTAATTAAATAAGTCCTACCGAGCAAAGCGAGGTAGTGCCCCTTCGCCTAACGGAGTTGACAGCCACTGTAGATCAGCAGTTAGATCGCTCGACTCATAATCGAGAGGCCGGCGGTGCGAATCCGCCCTGTGGCACTTAATGTTTTTGTAAAGTTGTCCAAAGGCTTATTAATTTGAAAAAGAATCTAATTTTATGGATTTAATGAACAGAAAATTTGTAAATTTAATAGCACTTCTTGTTATTGACATTATTGTATTTCTTTTATCAATTAGTTATGTTCAAAATGAAGTTGCTAAGCAATCAGTAATCTTTTTACTTTTTATATGTACGCAGGTATTTGTAATAACAATTTTTACTGTGATAAAGTATGATTTTTTAGCAAAAATATGGAAAGTTAATGTGTTGTATAACAAAACTAAACCTTACTTAAGTAGTTTCGATGTTCTTGGGGCACTATTTGTGGTTCCGGCAGTTTATTTTAATAATAGGGGTTGGTGGAGTATTAATCGCATTTGGAATTATGCCTGTGATGGATTATTTGTCTGTGGTGCTGTTTCCTGCAACATTAGCGCTAATTGTTATTGAAATTATCAAATTATTGATTTTTATTGTTAGAAGAAAAAGCCAAATAGTTTTAGTTGATTATTCAAAGATTCCTTACCCTTGCGACGGGCCGATGCAAAGGTATATTATTTCAGTTTCACTTGTATTTGGGTTAGTGTTTTTCTTAATAATATTAGGTGTTGGCCCATGGTTGCTTGAGATGATTGTGCCCTCAGGAATATTTATTTACTTATTCCTTATTTCAAAATTAGCTATTGATTTTTTGTATTATTTTGATCAAGGGTAATTTAAATCTGTACTGAGTGGATAGCATTCTTTTGATGAGATTTTTATTTTTGTGTCCAGAGTTGGTTTGTTTTCATTTTTTCACCACTTGCAAAAGTTATTATTGCTTTTGTGCCTTGTTTTTATGGATAAAAAGTGTGAATTATGCCTAATGGAATTTATGCCAAAATCCGCTCCGCAGTAGGGAAATTTGCTGATGCAGGGGCGCACCTTGATGCAACCAAAGCCGCGGAAGTTATTGGAAAAAAACTTGGTTTAAGCGAGTCAATGATTCAGTATACACATATTGAATTAAGAAACTCGGTGTTTGAACCTGAATTTAAAAAAGTGCCTTACAATCAAAGAATAGTTTTTTTGCCGCACTGCACAAGAGACATTAAAGTGTGCCAAGCAGTTGTTGACGGAGAAGGAATTCACTGCAAGAACTGCGGGGGATGCGGAATAGACGAAGTAACCAAACTAGCCAAAGAATTAGGTTATATGGGGGTATTTACTGCACACGGCGGAAGCATGGTAAAAAAAATAATCACTAAATACAATCCAAAAGCAGTTGTGGGGGTGTGTTGTTTTCCCGAAGCAATAATGGGAATAGAAGGAGTAAAATCATTAGGCAAAATACCGCAAGCAGTTTTGCTCTTAAATGACGGCTGCCAAAACACCGTAATGAATTTCCCTTTATTAAAAGAAAAAATGGTGCTGATTGACAAAACCCTAATTATTAATGAAAAAAAATCCAGGGCAAAGCAGAAAAAAAGCTGACTTTTTGATGGATTTACCCTGGCTTGGATAGGGGGCTAATATTTAACAAGCTAACTTTCGTTGGCTAGGAAAAATTTTGTGACGAATTAATTATTTTTGTTAACTTGTTCAATAAAATGCTTAACTTCTGAAAAGTTTTTCGCAACAAAAACGGGGTTAAATTTCCTTAACTGATTTTCAGTTGAAATTCCGCCAGTTTTTGCAATAAATTTTACTCCCAGCCTTTGGCACATCAAGCCATCTTGAACAGAATCGCCAATAAAAATAACACTTTCTTTTTTTAGTTTTAATTTTTTTAAAGCAAGAACCAAAGGCTCGATATCGGGCTTCTTATGCTCCACATCATCACTAGTAACAATAAATTTAACCAAGGAAAGCGTTTTTTTATCAAAAACCTCTTTGACAAACTTCTTTCGAGAACCAGTAACTACTCCTAAAGGATAATTTTTTGACAAACTTTCCAAAAAAGCCCTAGAATCCTTAAACCAAAGTTTATTTGGCTTGAATTTTTTCAACAAATTAACAAAATAATCCCTCCTAAACTCAACAAATTTATACAAATCAAAAACCACTTTATTGGAATCCATTAAATAATAAGCAATGTCCCTTGAATGCAAAAGCGACAATTCCCTCATCTTTTGCGGAGTAACCCTAAAACCAAATTCTTCAATAGCCGCCTTATCACTTTCCATAATTAATGGAATAGAATCAATCAAAGTCCCATCCAAATCAATCAAAACTGCCTTTACTTTCATTCAAAAACCTTGCCTGAAGGAATTAAACCACTAACCAATAAAAACTTAACCAAAGACCTAATTCTTAACAAGCAACCAATAATAAAGCGCAAAGCGCTGATTTTAATAGTTGCCCCGATAGTGTTGAGCCTTTAAGAAAGGCTCGCGAAAATTTACACTATCGGTTGAATGATTGCCCCGATAGTGTAGTGGTCAAGCATCCCACCCTCTCAGCCTTTTCTTTAAAAGAAAAGGCATGTTGCCAAAAGAAATGCTTTTTGGCTGAAGCCAAAAAGAAAAGGCAATTTGCAATAATAAGTAAAAAAGGGGGAGCGGTGGAGACCCGGGTCCGAATCCCGGTCGGGGTATATTAACAAAAAAGTCCTATTATCCCTCTATTCAAAGGGCCTCACTACTACTACTGCAGAACTTATATAAAATTCTATCGTGAGTAATTTGCAAATAAACAGCAAAAATTATTTTCCAACAATTAAAGCAGGTTTGATTTAATCCAATTAATTAAAAAAATGTTTTAATTAGAAAATCATGGTATGTGTGGCAGATTTGCGTTTGTTCATTCCTATCAGTCCTTGCTTATGGAATTTGGCGAGTTGGATGTTAAGGAGCCCCCAGTAACTTCTTATAATGTTGCCCCCCAACAGGTTGCAAGCGTTATTTTTGATGGGCATTCTTTTGATTTAGATAATTTTGTTTGGGGTTTGAATTTTGGAAAAGGAATGAATATAATTAATTCTCGCGTTGAAACTATTTTTGAAAAATCTATATTCAAAAAAGCGATGGAAACAAACAGGTGTATTGTTCCAGTAAGTGGTTATTTTGAATGGAAAAAGACAGTTGGGAAAAAGAATCCTTATTACATTCGACCATTATCAGGATATT
>CAZIPK010000106.1:0-2375 GCA_964541135.1 uncultured archaeon
ATATGACAAGTATTTTAATTCAAAATCATGATTTTGAAAAAAAGTTTGGGGAATTCACAATTTATAGGACAAATTACTGCAATTAAAAAATGAAACTAAAAAAAGGAAAAACTAACCGGATTTGAGTTTATGGAAATAATTAATTTCACTAAATTAATAGCAACCAAATTGATGAAAAAAAGATTTTTTCGCTATTGCTTCGGCGGGGGCGTCGCAGCAATCACCGACATGAGCATTTTTTTTATTTTAAACGAGATTTTTTCAGTCCATTATTTATTGGCTCTTACTATCTCATTCCCAATAGCAGTAATCGTAAATTACGCCATACAAAGAAGAGTGACTTTTAAAAACAAATACGCAAAAAAGCACAAGCAATTCACAGTTTTTTTAGTAATCCAAATAATCGGCTGGGTAATTAACGCCAGTGTTACTACAGGGCTTGTTGAATTAGCCCAATTTTGGCCCACCCTGGCAAGAATAGTAGCTATTTTTATTGTTGTACTATTTACATATAATTCAAACAAGATGATTACATTTAATTTAATGAAATAAAAAATAAAAAAATTAGAACAACATTAATTTTTTTAGAAGGGGTGATTTGATGAAGGATTACATGAAAATAAAAGGGGATTATTATGAAGAAGCCCACGGAAAAAACGCTCCAAAGGCGCAGTCATTTTTTTATAACACAAGGGAAGAGTATTTTATAGAATTCATGAATTTAAGTGGAAGTGAAAAAATAATTGACATTGGTTGTGGTTCGGGCACATTCACCATGGAACTTGCAAAAAAATACCCGAAAACGAAAATAATTGGAATTGATATTTCACAAGCAGTTATTGGTTTTGCAAAAAAGAAAGCAAAAAAAGAGGGCATAAAGAATGTGGATTTTTTGGTTTCTCCGATAAACAAGCTTCCAAAACAGGCATCAAATTCTGATGTCGCAATTGTTTCCCATTTAATTGAGCACATCAAAAAACCAAAAGAAGCATTAATGGAAGTAAAAAAAATGCTTAAAAAAGGGGGACGTCTTTTTTTAACCACTCCAAATTATCTTTCACTTTGGCCTCTAGCAGAAATTGTTTTTGACAAAACAATGGCTAAGAAAGGCTATTCCCTTGAAGAACAGCACATAAGTAAATTTGATTACTTCTCAATAAAAAAAATTACAAAAGAAGCGGGTTTTAGTGTTTCAAAAGAAAAAGCAGTTTATATGTTTTCTCTCCCCGCAGGGCTATTATCAAAAAAGGCTGCTGAATTTTTCTTTGCAGTCGATAAAGCAATTGATTCACTGCCTTTTGGAATGATTATTTATCTGGAAGCAAAAAAAGAATAGGATAATTAATAAAAAAATTAACAAATTCCAAAAAAAGCAGGAAGTTTAAATCAAATGTTTTGATTAAAAAAATCGAATATTTGATTATTTAAGAGAAAAAAGTGATTAAATGCTTTTTAATTCCATAGAATACCTAATTTTTCTTCCCCTAATAGCCGCCATTTATTTCACAATAAAAAAAGCACATTCATGGAAAATTATTCTAATTGCAAGCTATATATTTTACGCAACAATAAAGCCCGAATATCTCCTAATTTTAATCGCTTCAACACTGGTAAACTTTTTTATTGGGAAAAAAATTTTTTCGGCCAAAATAAAGGAGCAAGCCAAAATATTTTTAGCAGTGGGGATAATAATTAATTTTGGATTGCTTTTCTTCTTCAAATACACCATTTTCTTTGCAGGACTGGTAACAGATTTTTTAGGAATTCAGAGCATAATCAATGACGGCTTCTTTGAGTCAATAATTCTTCCAATAGGGATTTCATTTTACACTTTTGCCGTCACAGGTTATTTGATTGATGTTTATCGAAAGCAAATCCCTGTTGAAAATAACCTAGGAATTTTTGCGGCATTTGTTGCCTTCTTTCCAACCATCCTTTCAGGACCAATTGAGAGGGCAAAAAATCTCCTGCCCCAAATCAAGACAAGGCCAAAATTTGACAAAGAAGATTTGGTTTCTGGCGCAAAGCTTATTCTTTGGGGTTTTTTTAAAAAATTTGTAATAGCAAACAAGATGTCTATTGCCACTGCAACTATTTTTAGTTCCCCTAATGAATACACCGGATTGCCCCTTATTTTAGGGATTGTGTTTTTTACAATCCAGATTTATGCGGATTTTTCGGCTTATTCTGACATAGCAAGGGGTTCAGCAAGGATACTTGGAATAAAAATAACTAACAATTTTTTCAACCCATACTTTTCAGCTTCACTGACTGAGTTCTGGAGGAGATGGCACATCTCTTTGACAAGCTGGTTTAGGGATTACCTTTATTTTCCTCTTGGAGGAAACAAGCTTGGCTTCTTTAGGCAATGCATA
>CAZIPK010000106.1:2385-3567 GCA_964541135.1 uncultured archaeon
CGAATTGTATTTGTTGCAAGCGGGCTTTGGCATGGGGCAAGCATCACTTTTTTAATCTGGGGCTTTATTCACGGAATTGTAATGGTTTTAGAAAAAATTTTAGCAAAAGTGTTCCATAATACAAATCCAACCAAAAATAAACTGACTAGGTTTGCTGGGTGGATTATTACTTTAATTATCCTCTGTATCACATGGGTTTTTTTTAAGGCAAACACTTTTTCTGACGCAATTTACATTCTGACAAATTTATTTACTTTTTCAAGCATTAAAAATATTAAACTTGGCGGAATTGGGGGCATTGAGGGAGTAATACTTGTCCTCCTATTCGCAGCAATTATGTTCATATCAGAATATCTTTTCTCAAAAGGGCTGTTTGAAAAACAAAAATGGAAAAAAAATACTATCCTGCGTTGGGCAATCTATATTATTCTTTTCGAATTAATATTATTTTTTGGGGTTTCAGGAAGCCAGTTTGTGTATTTCAGTTTTTGAGTTAAATTTTTTTAAATTAGGAATAACTGCAAAAAATAAATAAAAAAAAGAAAGTGAAAAAATGAAAAAATCCAAAAAAAAGTTAAAAAATGCAAAAACTAAAAACTTGCTTAAAATAAGCGCAGTAATTTTTGCAGTAATAATCATAACAATGATTTTTGAAATAGCATTCCAAAATTTCTTAGGAAACTTTTATGAAATGGATTCTCTAGATGCAGCACTAAAAGAAGATGCAAAAATTATTTATTTTGGGGATTCTGTTGTTAAGGGGCATCTAGAATTAATAGAAAAAAAACTTGAAGAAGATACAAAACTAAAAACAACTGTTATTGCGCATGAAGCTTATCACCTTGGAGTATTTGATGCATTTATTGATTTTATTCTAAAACAGGAAAAAAAGCCAAAAATAGTTGTGATTCCAATCAATCTTAGGGAATTTAGCAAGGAGTGGGACACAAGACCCCAATACCAGTTCAATAAGGAAATTCAAAAACTAAAAGAAAGTGACAATCCCTTAATCGGAGTGTGGCAGAGATTTAGCGGCTTGTTCATGGAAAATGAGGAAAAAAACGCTCAAAATGAACTTAAATGGAAAAAGGAAAGCGTTTTCTTTGGAAATGAATATTATGGGACGGTAGGAGAATTCAATTATCTTATTACTGGAAGAGAATCTGACCTAAACAAAAAAAT
>CAZIPK010000107.1:0-3559 GCA_964541135.1 uncultured archaeon
GTTTGGGATGGTTTTTTTCCTGTAACTAACTGGATTATTTGAATAGCTTTCTTCATTTCTTCGGGATCAGAACCAACTCCCATATTAACAACTATTTTTCCCATTAATACTTTCTGCATAATAATCACTCGCTTAATTTTGCCTCATTTACTCCAAATCTTCCAATTTTGTCTTTCCTTTTCCAATTAAAAAAATATTTTCAACAACTGTTTCAAAGTTTTCTTTTCCTATTGTGAATTTTACAAGTTTTCTTCTTCTTGCAGTTCCTTCAACCACTTCTTCCACAACGGCCGTCTTTGAGCAATTTGCCCCCTTGGTTATATATGCGATTGAACCTTTCCCAAGCTCAATTACTTCAAGCACTTTGCCTTCTGGGAGGCTTACCCTTAGCGAATCTCCTACGTTGGCATTTACTTTGAAATAATTCTTGCCGTCATTTGTAGTTAATTGTACTCCTTTTTTTGTCATTTTTTTTGCATTAACTTTCACGACTTTTTCTTTACTCTCTTTTTCTATTTGTTTTAAGAAAAGCCTTTCTTTTTTATCCAAAATAATCCTATAATACAATTTTTGAGCATCTATTGCAATTACATCAAATAATCCTGCAGGGAATTGGTGACTTTTTCTTACCACTCCATTCACTTTTACCTGCCCATTGTTAAGTATCTTTTTTATCTCTTTTAGCGTTGATGCTACTTGCACAAAATTCCTTAAAACTAATCCTAAAGGCATTGAGGTTGCTTTGTTGTGGGGTCCGCTCCTTGCCCGAATTGTCCAGTAATGTTCTTTTTTGCTTACTGGTATTTGTTTTGGCATGCTTCTTGACTTTGCCCGCTTGTTTTCCCCTTTGCTAGTCATTTTTTCTCCCCCTTTCCTTTTGTAAACCTTTTTCTGTCAGTTTTTTCAACATCAATTACAATAATTTTTGATGCGTCTATTGGAACCTGCCATTCCTGACCGTTGCTTTTTTTCTTTACGATTTTTTCTAAATATAATTTTCTTCCACTCCTGTTAATTTGGGTTATTTTTGCTTCCTTCCCAACAAACTCGCCTCTTACTATTTTTACAGTATCCCCTTTTCTTAGGCTTATTGACCTTTTGCTTATTTCTTTTCTTAATTTTTCGTTTAAGTGCCCTTTAACGCTTTTTGAAGCTTTGTGCTTTGGGAGAGTGTACTGCTCCTTTCTTGATTTATTTGGTTTTTTGCTCATAATCATCACTCAATAATTTTCAATTCAAAAATAATTTTCCAAAAAAAATTCCTCAACAAAAAATTCTCCGACAATTCCTTTTATTACTTAAATCCAAATCTCCTTAACCTAATCAAAATCTCCTAAAATAATCCAAATATCCAAAATCAACTCAAATCCTTAACTCTAAATCCACTTCCATTAACAATCCATAATTTAAACTACCACTGACGCTAGCCCCACAATTTTTGGAAATCTTTCACCCACTTCTTTTGCCACACAGCCTTTTATTTCGCTTGCTTTTGGCAGCCCTTCTTCATCAACCAAAACTACAGCATTATCTTCAAACTTTACTCTCATTCCATTTGGTCTTCTAAATTCCTGCTTTGTTCTTACTATTACTGCTCTTTCTATTTTTCCTTTCATTTCAGGCTTTCCTTTTTTTATTACCACATTTACAATGCAACCTATTCCTGCACTTGGATATTGTTTTTTTCTGTGCTTGTGCCCAAAAACGGATATTATATCAACTTCTTTTGCTCCGCTATTGTCTGCGCAAAGCACTCTGCTGTGTAGCGTTAGTGCATTGTTGTTTGGTATGCTCATTGCCTTCATAAATAACACCGGTATTCTTTTTCTCCCTCAATTTTTCTTCCCAATATTTTTTCATCTGAATACTTCACTGTCACAAATAATTTTTTCCAGTCTTTTCTCCATAAATAAAAAACTAATTGCTTTTTTTTTCCAACACTTCCATTACTACAAATGATTTTGTTTTGGATATCCTTCTTGTTTCGCCTATTCTTACAACATCCCCTTCCTTTGCATTAATACTTTGCGGGTTATGCGCCTTTATTTTAGATCTTACTTTTTTGTACCGTTCATATTTTGGAAGATAATGTGATAACATTCTTTCAACTGTAACCGTTTTGTTAGCTTTTGCTGAAATTACTTTTCCTTCAAAAATATTGCCTCTTATGGGGTATTTTTCTTCTTTTTTTGCAGCAACTTTTGCAACTTCTTTTTTTTCTTTTTTCCGCTTTTTTTCAGCCATTATTTCCCCTCCATTCTTTTGCCCTTTCTTCAGGCCTTCTCATTATTTCAATTCCTTTAACAATAACTTTTTCTCCATTTAGATTAAATTCAAACTCGCATTCTTTTTTTGGCATGATGAATTTTTTTATTTTTACTTCTCCTTTTGGCGATTCGTGCTTTCCTTCAACTATGAAGGTATTTTTTGTTTCGTCAACTATTTTTCCAATTATTCCTTCCCTGCTTTTGTCGCTGCTTTTTTTTACTAAAACTTCAAGGCCTATCATTTCATGGCCTTTGATGTTTTCTGCAGTTATTGAATAATTCTTCCCTTTTATCATCATCCTCCACTCATTATTAATTTTTTAACCACAATTCTGATTTTTTAATTTTAATTCCTTTAACCTCTTGCCTCAATTAATTCTCTTTTATACCCCTTTTTTACCAAAAATTCAACCACTTTTTCTTTGTGTTTGCCCTGCAATTCAATTTCATTCCCCTTTATTGTTCCACCGCATGCAAATTTTTGCTTCATTTCCTTTCCAAGTTCTTTAACTGTGTCTTTGTCCTCTATCCCCAATACAACTGTCACAAATTTAGAAAATTTTCTCCTTATAACCATCACTTTTATGCTTTGCTGGTCTTTTCCGATATTGCTTATATCAAACAAATCTTTTGGCAACCCGCTTATTTTGTCTACTTCTTGCATTTACTTCCTTGCCTCCTTTTCATTTTTTTTGCCCTTGCTTTTTTCTTTTAATGCTGTTAATACTCTTGCAATATCCCTTCTTATTTTTCTTATTTTTCCCGGCTTTTCACTTCTTGTTCCTGAAGCAATGACTGCTTTTTCTTTTGCTAATTCTTGCTTCATTCCCAGTGCTTTTTCGTTAAGCTCTTTTTCGCTGATTTTTAGTAAATCCTTGAATTTTGTTTTTGCCATTTTAAATCAACTCATTTCCTATTCTTCTATTTTGCCAGCCGCTGTTCTATTTCCCTCAATTTTTTGCTCTTTAACTTTTCCTGTTGCTATCTTTCCTTCTTCTGCTTGTTTTTCCACTTTCACTTCAATTTCTTCTATAATCATTTCTTCTTTTTTTGTCCTAGCTTCTTCGCTTTTTGCATTTGCTTTTACTTCTTCTTTCTTCTCTCCCTGTTCTTTTGCTTCCTGAGTCACTTTCTTTGCTGCTGCAACTATTTTCTTAATGTCAACTTTGTCCGGGAAAACCACTTCGGGGTGGATAATCCTTAGCCTTATTCCTATTGCTCCTGCTTTTGGATATGATGCCGCTTTCGCATAATCAACCCATTTAGTCTGTGCTCCTAATTTTTTCATATAA
>CAZIPK010000108.1:0-3475 GCA_964541135.1 uncultured archaeon
CAAGAACTACTAAATACTCAATAGTTCCTTGACCTTTGAAACAAATTTCTAATTCACCCATAAAAAACACTAGCTAACACCAAACCTAATTCAAAACACCAAATTTTTTTTTGAATTAAATTATTTAAAATTTCCATAAATTAAATTTGTTTATCTAACTTCCTCCTTATCATAATAGATTATTATTCAATTAATTCTTCACTTTCCCCTGTTGAAACTGTGGTCCCCCTAAAATTACTTCCACGCACTAAATTCTTAAAATTCTCCAAATCATTACCGTTGATAAAAAAACTCTTTACTTTGCTTCGCCAAAGAATGTTAGCCGCGTGAGGATCGACAAAAATGTGCGCTCCGGGCTTTGAGGATTGCGCCTTTAGCAAAGAAAGCATTTTAGTGTGAGTCAACTCAACATACATCCTAGCGTTAGGTTCTTTTGCAGGGTCGGCAGAATAAATTCCATCAACATTGCTTAAATTAATGAAATCCACTCCCATACTTTCAGCAAGAATTGCGGCAACCGAGTCAGAAGTCTGCGCTCCAACTGCCCCAATACAAACAGGGGTTTTTCCCAAAGAAAGAATATTTTTTGCTACATTTGGGTCAACAACCAGTTCTTTCCAAGCATTTTCAATAGCTAAAATAAAAAATAAAGAATTTGCGTGGGTAACTGCTAGCCCCATAGCATCCATATCAGCATTATTTCCGCCCAAGGCCTTTATTCCGGCCTGATAAACCCTGCAAATCCTTCCGCCCCCAACTACAATAACAAACTGAAAACCTTCCTTCTTAAGCTCGTTAATTGTTTCGCAAAACTTTGCTATCTCGGGCGCCCTTAACTTTTCATTGAAAAAAACGCTTCCACCAACGCTTAAAACAAAAGTCTTTGAACGAATTGGATTATGCTCAAACTGGGCGGGTGAATAAGGTTGGGCAGTTGAATAATTTTCATTGGGATAAGATTGCGAAGAATCAGTTTGCGAGGACTGACTCTCGTTAGTCTTTGGAGCACCGTCCCATTTCTCAAACAAATCAAACAAACTA
The DNA here is from genome assembly GCA_964541135.1 of uncultured archaeon. Taxonomy (GTDB): domain Archaea; phylum Iainarchaeota; class Iainarchaeia; order Iainarchaeales; family JAAZKV01; genus JAAZKV01. The sequence continues at coordinate 1,042 of CAZIPK010000108.1, forward strand.
AACCCCTTCCAAATCATTAACTAATCGTCATTACAGGTTATTTTTGCTCAAAGCCTCTTGCCTTGCATAGCTTTTATAAGCTTCTCGAAACCGAATTAATATACATTTACTGGTTTAAATAAGTAACTATACAGGATACTTAAAAAGGAATATTTAGTTAAGGAAATATTGATTATTATGGCAACGCACCAAATACTTGAGGAAATTAGTGAAGCAGAACTAGCCGTATTCAAAAAGAAGCTAAAAATGCTTGAAAGCTATAAAGGAAGGCACACTGAGCTAATAACACAGTATATTCCCCCGGGAACGGACAGAAGCACTGTAATGGGGCAATTATCTGAAGAAATAAACCAAAGTGGGAACATCAAAAGCGCTCCGACAAGAAAAAACGTCCAAGGAGCACTAAGAAAAATAATCGGATTTCTAAAAAACATTAATTTCAAGCTCCCCCAAAACGGAATAGTGGTGTTTGCAGGAAACATTTCACAAAATGAGGGAAAAAATGACATACGGTTATTCACAATAACCCCAATAAGGCCGCTAAAAGTAAAACTCTACTGGTGCGACTCAGCATTTCACACAGACCATTTAAAAGAAATGATTGCGCCAAACGATTTTTATGCAATAATGACGATTGACAAAAATGAAGCGACAGTAGCGCAACTTGTAGGTAAAAAATATGAAATCCTTGGACACTTTACCTCAATGGTCCCGGGAAAAACCAGGGCAGGAGGTCAAAGCTCGCAAAGGTTTGAAAGGCTAAGGGAAGAAGCAATGCAAGATTTTTTTAAAAAAAGCGCGGAAAAATTCAATTCCTACTTTGAACCCCATTTAGCACGGGTAAAAGGAGTAATAATCGGCGGCCCAGGCATAACCAAGAATTATTTTTTGGAAAAAAAGGTCCTCCACCACGAACTTGAAAAAAAAATAATGGGAGTAGTGGACACAGCATACACCGATGAAGGCGGAGTGAGGGAACTAGTTCACAAAAGCCAGGAACTATTAAAAGACTCAGAACTTGTAAAAGAAAGACAAATATTAGACAAATTTTTAGGTGAAGTTGCAAAAGACGGGTTAGCAACTTACGGACAATTGGAAGTAGAAAAAGCAATTGAGGAAGGAAGAGTATCAACGCTAATAATTTCAGAAGACATACCATGGATAGTTTTTAGGGTATTTTGCGAACACTGCCAAATAGAAGAGATAATAGTGGTCAAAGAGCCGGATGATTTTGAAGAAGCAAAACTACGATGCTCAAAATGCAGTTCAAAAATAGAGACAATCGAAGAAATAAGCTACCTTGATTACATGGTTGAAAAAGCCAAATCCACTGGAGCACAAGTAAGAGTAATAAGCACGGAAACAAACGAAGGCAAGCACTTCTTTGAAGGATTTGGCGGAATTGCAGCGCTACTAAGATATAAAACGTAAAATGACAAAACTAGCGCAACACTCTATTGGAAAATAAAAATAAAGGGTGAGAAAAAATGAAAATATATATTGCACACTCCAGCGGATTTAACTATGAAGAAGAATTATACGCCCCAATAAGAAAAAGCGAACTAAGTAAAGAACACAAAATAATTTTCCCGCATGAAAAAAGCGCCGCACAATTTAATTCAAAAGAATTTTTAAAAAAAGAAGCTAATTTGGTAATCGCAGAAATTTCTTACCCATCAACAGGAATGGGAATAGAGTTAGGCTGGGCAGATTACCTCAATTTGCCGGTAATTTGCGTTTACAAAAAAAACTCTAATTATTCAAAAGCTACAATAGTAATCGCAAAAGAAATGATTGAGTACTTAAATTCAAGCGAACTAATCAAAAAGCTTACAAACTCAATAAAAAAGTACCAACTAAAAAGGGATTAAAATGGAAGAAAAAAAACAAAATTTTGATTTTATAACAACAACAAAACCTCTTAAAGGACGGGTGAAACAACGTTACACTGATTTTATTGTGGAAGAAGTGGATGAAGAGGGGCAACTATGCAAAGTAATGCGCTACAACACTCCTATTGAGGACCGAATTCAGAAAGAAATGATTATCCCCCAAAGAAAAAACGAAGAACACTTGGTTTTGGAAATGGAAAAACTAAACACCGACACCGCAACAGCAATTGCCAACATTTCGCGGGGAACAAATGCAAGCAAAAAAAGAATAGGTTATGCAGGACTAAAAGACAAACGCGCCTTAACCTGCCAAAAAATAAGCATTTACCTCCCAAATGAAGAATTGGTGAAAAAATTCGGGATGAAAGGAATAGAACTAAGAAACCCCCATTGGAGCGATAAAAGAATCGAACTTGGAGACTTAAAAGGAAACCAATTCACAATAACAATACGTGACATCAGCTTAAGCGAAGAAGAAATAAAAAAAATCTTGGAAGAGTTCATTGAAGAATCAAAAAAGGGGCTCCCAAATTACTTTGGAA
>CAZIPK010000109.1:0-3447 GCA_964541135.1 uncultured archaeon
TTCAAGTATCAAAGTATCCTTTCTTTTTAGTACCCTTGAAATAATTTTAATTTTAAAACTAATTTCAATTAATAAACTTTAACTTTAAATAATTTTTATTAATAAAATAATTTTAAAAAACTGCTTTTGAGAGAGTTAACCCTAAATTAATTTTAACACTACTTGTTACTTTTTTGTGCTAATTACCCTTTTTTTGCTAATTATTACTTTTTTGGTGTTAACCTAATTATTTCTTTCCTTAATTCGTGGGGAACTATTTTCCAGTAATGCAATAAGCAGTCAACATATACTTCATTCCATTGTCTTTCTTTCCCTGTTGCCTCTCTTTCTCTAACTAGAACTTCATCAGTCATTTGGGCGAATAAATTAATTAATCCTTTTGCTCTGTTTGAAACCATTTTTGGGTCCGCCACTCTTCTTTTTTGAAGTTCAATTATTTTCCTAATTCCTTTGGCAATCCTTATTGCGTCCCCTTCTTTTGCTTCAAGCTTTTGTAAATATATCCAATTACTTCCCCTTAGTAAGTGAATATTTTCAGGGAGGACATGAAGCCTCTTTTTTATTGGCCGCATAGAAAAGTTATGTTTAGCCAAGTTAAAAGGCTTTCTAAAAAACTTAGAACAAATTAAAATTAATTTAAATTAAAAAGGAGTTAATCGAAAATTCAATTAACCCTATATTTTAATTTAACTCATTTTTGGCATTATTACCGTATCAACGACATGTATTACCCCGTTTGTTGCTTTTATGTCCGCGCTTGTAATGCAGGCTGCATCAACTGCAAAGCACCTGTTGAGTAGACCCTTGTTGTGGAATTTTACTTCTTGGTTAGCCAACGTTTTTGCTTTTTTTGTGCTTGCCGCATCTATTGAAGAAACCGTTCCCTCAACCACATGGTGCATTAGTATTTTTGATAATTTTGCCTTATCCTTTAGTAGGGATTCTAGTGTTCCAACGGGCAGTTTTGCAAATGCCGTATCCGTTGGGGCAAACACAGTTATGTTCTTTTTTGTGGCAAGCGTTTCTGCAAGCCCCGCCGCCTTAACTGCCGTAACCAAAGTATTAAATGATCCTGCTTCAATTGCCGTTTCAACTATATTTTTCATAAAATCCCCTCCAAAAAAAGGAATGTGCTAAAAAAACACACTACATCATAACTTGCCAGATGTGCTTTTTAAATGCACTAATAAGTGAAGTTAAATTGAAAAAATTCACACTCAAAAAACAAAAAAAATTTAAAACAGCAACTTTGCAATTCCCCAATACTTTTTGCAGTCCAAGCAATAAATTTATTAACCACCCAAGAATTTAGTTTGTACATGAGACAAGTAAAACCAGTGCCTGGAAAGCTCAAATTAGGATGGCATATTTGGCGCAGTGAGCGCGAAGCAAAAGCGCATTTTAAAAGCAAAGCTTGGCTGTTTTGGCAAGAAAAAGGAATTACCACCAAAGAAGCTCTTTCGCAACATCTTTTGCTTCAACGAATTAATAAATGGAGGAAAAAAAGAGGGTTGCCAACTTTTGAAAAACCCGAGCAAGTATATCAAGTAATAAACGAAACAATCGGTCCCGCAGCAAAAATTAGAAGAAAACAACTAGAAGCTGTAAGAAATGCAAGAGAAATGCTGGGCGATTGGAAAACTACTGCCGAGCCAGGAACCTTTGACCCTTCAAAAGTGTCAAGGTCGAACAGACTAGAAGATAGGTGGAGACGCGGAGACAAGGGAAATACTGCAAATATGTTAAAAAAGGAAGCTGAAGAAAAAAAAGCTGCAGAAGAAGCTAAAAAGAAGGCAGAAGAAGAAGCAGCTAGAAAGCGGGCTCAAGAAGAAGGCGGATGAAACCAAGAAAAAATTTTTTTAAATTAAAGTTACTTCTTTGAATTTATTTTATATCACAGTTACTTCTTCGTATTGATTTGTTTGAATTAGTTCGGGTGCTTTGCACATTACTTCGTAATAAGCGTCGTATGTCGGGTGGGCGAGGATTGTTTTGTCAAACTCAGAAACTTTTACGCCAAGCTTTGTGTGCATTCCAAGCACCATTTCTTCATGAGTGTGGTTGAATTTGTTTGCAAAATAATCAATGAAATTATTAAATTCGTGTTCGGAAATCAGTTCCCTTTCTTTTAATGCTCTTAATCTTTGGCATTGTTTGCTAAATAGTGCGTCAAGAAGCTTGATTGCTTCGCGCAAGTTAATCAATCTGTTCAATGGATTTGTTTCTTCATGCAGAATTAAGTCGTTTGTAGGAATAAAATTATCTATTTGAGAAGCGTTTTCTAATTCAAAATTTTCATTCCCCATCATGCACAACACCGCTTTAATTCTGACTCAAAGGTTTAATAACCGTTTCTACAAACCATTGAATTAAGGCAAAATATGGCCAATTTTAATTATTAAATCAAATAAATTGCCTAAATTCAACTATAAAAATACAAATTGCCACAAATAATAAATTTAAGAACATATTAAGCTAATAAATGCTTTTTTTCAAATTTTTAACAGCCAAACTAAAATTAACCCAAATAAATATATTTTTAACCAAATAAAAGCCATAATTGAAGTTTTTTTTCTAGAGTTAAATCCTTTCGGCCAAATTCCAATTCTCTCAAAGTTTAGCCAAAAAACCAAAATTTAACTAATTCCAATTAACAAAAGGCACGCGCACTTCCACTAATAATTTGGTTTAATTTTCCCCTAACAAAAAATCAAAAAAATTCCCCAAAAAACGCCCAAAAAAAGCGAATAACGAAATAACAAAAAAGTTTTTGAAAAAAATTAATTGAATTTCAGAGTTTTATCAAAGCAAATTTTTTTATGATAACTAATTAAATTTTAAAATTAATTTTTTTATGTTTATAATTTAACTTCTAAAAACTAATTTTTCTATTTTCGAAGTTTTAATTTAACTTGTTTAATTCAAGTTTTTTAAAATTTGAATTTTTAATCCTTAAAACAAAGAAACTTTTGTTTCCTAAACCAATTAATTTAAATACTACTTATTTCCTTATTCGCACTAGTTGTTTTTCTTGCTTGCCAAAAATAGAAAAGCAATTTTGGTTTGAGGTGATAACCCTTGGTTAATAAAGTAGAAAAAATGCAAGTTACTTTTCATGAAAAAGGATTAAGAGCAAAGAGGGATTTAGTTTTTTGCGGATATGGAACAAATGAACAAGTTTCAGAGTCACAAAAATTAATCCAGATGCTTGCGCCTTACTTCCCAAACATAGAGGTTAAAATCAACAGGAGCATTACAAACAAAAAAGTTTCTTTGACAAAATACACCATGCCTAGCTGGGATGAGATGTTTAAGCAAATAACTCCAATGTAAAATGTATTTAATTAATTGTTTTTTTCAAAAACATTGCCAATTGATTCCAACCGAGTTTTCTGGCAATGTATTTTTATACTTCTTTTGGTAATAAGTTCCATATGCGTAAAGCCC
>CAZIPK010000110.1:0-3421 GCA_964541135.1 uncultured archaeon
TTTTTGCTTCCCAAAATGCAGAAACATTTTGTTTAACCCTTGTTATGGGATTAATTGACACTGTTTTTATGTAAAATGAAGGGTAAAAGGTTTTTTCGTGCAAAACATTTTTTGCGCTGGTTGCATAAAACTCGATTTCTAAATTGTTTTTGTTCTTTACTTCAAAAAGCATTTCTCCCCTGCTTCCTCTAAAATCAAGCGGGGTATTAAGACCCGCTTTAAAGATTGTTTCAATTATTTTGCCAGCCCCCGCTTCGGCTTTTTTTGGAACAATTAAGGCAACTATCGGTGATGATTGCGACAACGGGGACAAATTTATATTTGATTCAAAAGAATTCTTATCCCCATAAAAAAGAATTTTTTGCCTCGATGCGGGGTCAACAGAAAGATTCAATGTACTCTGGCCAAAGTCAGTTTCTGACAAGTTCTCAGCAACGACTTTTATTGAATAATCATTTTCGACATACAATCTTTTTAACTCGCTGGTTAATGGAATCCATTCAGAATTTCCTTGTTTTAGGTAATTTGAGAAAATAAAAACCGGGCAGTCTTCAAAGCAAAATGCTTTCCCTATTTCAAACTCTTTTTTAAGAAGCAGGCTGTTATTGTCCCCCACTCTTGCTTGCCAATATAATGTGTGCATTCCGCTGGCGTTTTGGTCAACAAAAACTTTAAGCAGGACGGGGAATGATTTTGACAAAGCAACGTTTGAGGCGATTAAGTTAAGTTGTTTTGCATTTTTATCAACAAGGTTTTGGTTTGATTCAGGATTAATTACAAACCCATTAAATTTTGTGGTCATTAAATAACTTGAATCATGAATTGATTTTGCCCCTTCTATTGAAAAACCATTAATATCCTTTGATTCTTCTTCAACAAAAAAGTTTGCCAATATTGGCAAGTCGCCTTCATTTGGTGAAGAAACTTTTGATATAAAGTCAAATAATAAGTAATATATTTTTCCCCCAACTAATTTTGTTGCATTTCTTTCACTTGATTCAAGCGGGTTTGTTTCATAAATTTTTCTAAGCCTTAACTGCACCGCATCATTATTTGGAAGGCTTTGTTCATTGTTTAAATACACTTGAGTTTCTTGAGATTCTCTTCTAATCAAAAACGGGATGCTTTCGTAAGGCAGAAAATTTTCATCATTGATTAAAAGTTTAATTATTGTACCCGCCTTTATTTGAGGGGTAATTATTTTCCCTGCTGAAGAATAAGATGAAGTAATTGTTTCAAATGAGTTATTTCTAAGAGCTTGGATTGAATAGGCTGCATTTACTCTTGCACCGTTGCTTAAAAGGTTAAACACCATTGTCCCATTTCGTAGGGCTAATTGGATTGTTATTTCCTTGTCAACTCCGTTCATTTCAATTTCAATTTCGCCATAATCAATTGGGGTTTTTGCAGTTATTTTGTATCTCCCCGGAGCAAGATTTTTAAAAGAGCTTAATCCATTTGAATCTGTCCTCTTTGCATCTTCGAGTTCTGCATTAAAATCGCTTTTGAATATCTTAATTACTGCTGCTTCAAGAGGTCTTAATATGTCGTCAATTGTATGTATCTTTAATTCTGCCCCTCCCTTGGCCATCGCAATTTCCTGGGGCGAATCCATTTTTTTCCTTAAATTTATTTGAACTATTTTATTTTCGTAACCTTGCGCCCTTAACACTGCAAAAAAAGTCCTGTTATTTACATCAACTACTGGGGACGGCCCAATTATTCCACTAGCGCTTGCAGTCAGTTCTCTCCAAAAATTTAAGTCATTTCCTGATTTATAGAATATTCTTGCATTTGATCCAATAATTGGTGAATTGCGATCCATTAATTTTAGATAAATATTTTCGGCTTTTCCTTCTTTCACCAAATCATCTATTGGATTAGTTAACTCACTAAAAAATATCTCCACTTCGCTCGTTTCCCCAAAAGTAACTTCAAATTCCCCTGTTTCAATTAGGCCCTTTAAAACTGCTGAATAAGAATATTCTCCTTCTTCAAGTTCCGCAACTATCTGGCCGCTGCCAAGAGTAAAAAACTTCTGCCTCTCCCCAAGTAAATTTATTACGCTAATCTCCGCCCCACCCTGCACACCTATGGGACTGTTAGCAGTGAATATGACCGAACCAAAATGATTTATTTTTTTCAGCAAAATGATTTTCTCATTTTCATTTCCCAAAAGCGACATTGTTTTTGATTCAAACTCATGAGCAATGGCTTCAAGTTTCATCGTGTCACAAGAATCGTTGACATCAACAACAAACCCCGTGCTTGGCTGTTCATTATTGGCTAAGCTTGTCTCAACCTGTCTTTTGCTTGATTTTCCAAGAATAATACATTCAAAAAAAAGCCGGGCTTTTTCAACTAACCCTCCTTTTTCATCTTTAACAAGTACTTTTACCTTTTTTTGAATATTAATTTTTTCTGATAATTGTATTGTTTTTTTGTTTTCTTCAGAAAAAATCATCAAGTCAGCAAAAGAGTTATACCCAGTTTTTGTTACCTTAAATTCTATTTCCGTTGAACAAGCAATATATTCTGCTTTTCCCAAAAAATCCGTTTTAACAAAAACTTCTTTTGTTTCTCCATCGCATTCATCAATAAAACTGATTTCTGCCCCAAGAATTGCTTCCCCTTTAGAGTCAGTAACAGTCAGCTCAAATTCATATTTTTGAGTTGAAGGCCCTGTGTCAAATAATAAATAAACCCCTGCGGCAACAATAACCAACAAAATGATTATCGCAAGAAGAAAAGTCGGGAAAATTTTGTCAATAGGGTCAATTATTTTGTAAACAGGGATTGCCTTATTTAATGCATCCAGAAAATTGTACCATTTGTCTTCGAAAAATGAATAAAAACCCAAGCTCATCACTCTTAATTGCTTGATTATTTAAGTGCCTTAACTACTTAAGTGCATTACTAAAACAATAAATAAAGCCAGTTTTTGTTTAATAAGCTTTGCTCAAATGGCAATAATTGATTAAATCAAACCAAAAATATTAATACTAAACAAAAAATACAATTACCGAATCAAAAATATTAATTGATCAACAAAACAATTAAAAATTATTTTTTCAATTAGAAAATACTTTTTCCAATTAGAAGCAACTTTTTCCAGTTAGAAACAATTTTTTTGCAATTAGAAACTATTTCTTTGCAACCAAGTAAATCCCGATTGCAACGAGAATGAATGCTAAAAATGTCGCGAACTCGGGCTCAAATATGCTTATTGTCATTAAATCCATTCCAGAGAAGAGGAAAAAAACCGCAAATACAATAACTATTAGCCCTAATTGTGTATCTTTTTCAGCCATAATTAACTCCCCTAAAAAATAACTCTAAACTGACCAAATAATATTTTTTTATCAATAGTTCAATAGTTTATTACTGCAAAAAACCTTATAAAAATCTTTCTTTAACTATA
>CAZIPK010000111.1:0-2986 GCA_964541135.1 uncultured archaeon
ACACTAACAGAACTAAGAAAAAGAATGGATCCAAAAACAGGCGCAACGGTTGAAGAGAATCCAAAATTCTTAAAAACCGGGGACGCAGCAATAGTAAAAATCGTTCCACTAAAGCCAGTATGCCTTGAGAAATTCTCAGAATTCCCTCAATTAGGGAGATTCGCAATCAGAGATATGGGGCAGACAGTAGCAGCAGGAGTAGTGCTTGAAGTGGAGAAAGCATAAAATAATTAATTAAAGGGAGCGGGAGATTTTTTCCGCTTCCACCATTTTATATTTATTGGAAAGAGGGTGTTTTGAGATGCAGACAGCAAGAATAAAGTTAAGTAGCACTAGTTATGAAACGCTAGAGGACATATGCAACAAAATAGTTGACGTTGCCTCAAAAACCGGCGCAAAACACTCAGGAAAAATTCCCTTACCAACAAAAAAACTTCTTATCCCTACAAGAAAAGGTCCATGCGGGGGTGGAACAGAAACATACGAACACTGGCAAATGAGAATCCACAAAAGAATAATTGACATTCAAGCCGATGAACGAACACTAAAAAGAGTAATGAGGGTAGAAATACCGGAAACAGTTCACTTGGAAATTGATTTGAAAGGGTAAAATTAATTTAATTTTTCATAGTTTTATTAAACTCTGAATTTAACTTTTTTTTAATCAATTTATTTAATTTTATTAAAAAAATTAAAGCGCTTTTTTTAGCGCCTTAATTTTAATCTTCTTTTCTTTTATCCAACTGGTGGTCAAGCATCATTAATGCAGGCGGCATGTCTTTGATTAGTTTTAGTTTTCCGACTATCTCCGAAGTGTTTGCTTCTTCCTCAACTTGTTCGTTAACAAACCAATCAAGCATTACTTCAGTGGCTTGGTCTTTCTCTTTAACTGCAAGGGTCCTTAGTTCGTCAATGCTTTTAGTAATGAATTTCTCATGCTCATAAGCATCTTCAAAAGCTTCTAGGGGTGATTTCCACGCTTGTTTTGGCTTTGCAATTGAATCAAGCTTTACTTCTCCACCCCTGTCAATTAAAAAATTAAACAACTTCATTGCGTGCTTGTTTTCTTCACTTGCCTGTACACTCATCCAATTACTAAAACCCTTTAAGTTGTTTTGGGCAAACCATGCAGACATGGACAAATAAATGTAAGAAGATTCCAGCTCCTTGTTTATTTGCGAATTAATCGCTTTCTCTAAAGATGAATTTATATTCATTTGAACCACCTCTTTATTTTGGAAAGGAAAATCTTTTAATACTTGTCCTTAAACAAACTCCTCTTTCTTTGATTGAATTATTTTGGCGAATTCAAAAAATAAGACATCTAAATAATAATTTGTTTTGCTGGTTAATGGGATTTAATTTTAAGGCGGAGTGGAGGGAATTTTTTGGGTGGGTCAATAGCTTGGCGAAAGTATAAAAACAAAAAAAGCCTAATTAATCCATGTTGGATTTTTTATTAGGGACAATAAAACAAACGCTTAAAGGTATGCGGAAAAACCACGGCGGACTGCTTGGCGGTCGAGTTTTGTCAAAGTTAGTTTTAATGAATAGAAAAAAACATGGCGATTGGAAAGGGGGGTGTAGGGGGTTAATGCTTTTGGAAAGCGGCAAAATATTTTATGAACCGCATTGTGAATCTATTTTTGGATTCTACAAAGCAGTATTTAATTTAGTGATTAAGATTTTTTTAGTGGGGGCTATTTTTTCTCTTTGTGCTTCATCAGCTTATGCAGCAACATACTATGTTGATAAATCAAGCATATCTTGCGCAGATACAAATCCTGGGACCAGCTCTGATGCGCCTTGGTGTTCAATTGGAAAAGCAAATATTTCGCTGGTTTCTGGTGACACTGCAATAGTTAAAGCAGGATCTTATAGCGAAATAATAAAACCTGCAAATTCTGGGCAAAATGGAGCTCCAATAATTTATAAATCTGATGGCGAAGCAATTCTTGAAAACATTAATTCCGAAGAGGATGGCACTTATGGTCCAATATGGCTTGACCATAAGGACTACATAGTGATTGATGGCTTTTCGGTTAAAGGATCTGTTGGTTTCGCCCGTGCAGTAAGATCGAATAATAACATAATTCAGAATTGTCATTTTTATGCGTCCACTTTGTATTATTCAAACGGAAAATCAAAGTCTGGCAGCCTCTATTTTTTTGAGTCACACAACAATAAAATATTAAATAATCTGATAGAAAAAGGGACGGATTCATTATCTATTATCCACTCAAATTACAATTTGATTGCGGGAAATAGTTTCATAGATGCAGGGCATACTACATGGAGAATACTTTGTGGAAGCAACAATATATTTAGAGATAATAAAATGTCCAATCAAGTTGAAAAGTTAGGCGAATTATTTGATTGTGAAACAGCAACAATGAATTGGAGAGGCAATTATCCTCATCAACAATATGCTCCAATTCAGGACTCAACACACTATAATTTGATTGAGAATAACATTTTTGGTTATACCCCTTCTTCAGGAAACAGTTCGCCATACTCAGGCATACAGTTTTCAGGCCAAAATACAATTGTAAGAAACAATATTTTTTATGATGGGACCGGTCCTGGAGTTGAAATAGGCGTTGGTAGTGAGGAGTCATATGCTGCATATAAAAATAATTTTTATAATAATGTCTTTTACAACAACCAGTATGGAGCAGTGACTTTTTCTGATTCGCATTTGAGATTTTATGGAAATATTTTTAAGAACAATATATTTTACATGAACAAATATACAATGTATGATACTAGGTGGGAACTGACGCACGAAATGGACGGAAAAAATGTGCAGTTACTTGGGGGCTCGCTTGACGGAATATTTTTTACCTCAAATAGTTTCTTTCCTTTTGATGATTATGCTTTTGTTCATGGTAATAGAAATCGGGGGCGATATAGTCCTGCCAAACCTCTTCCTGACTGGGAAACATCAAACCCAAATATGTTTTCCAGAAATTTTTTTGGCGAACCT
>CAZIPK010000111.1:2996-3417 GCA_964541135.1 uncultured archaeon
CGAACCTAGCTTTAAAAATTTGACAAATCATGATTTTAATTTAAAAAGTGATAGTCCTCTCATTGACAGAGGGGAATTTCTAACAAAAACTGTTGATGCAAATTCTGGCAATATGATGAAGGTTGAGAATGCTGGATATTTTTTTGATGGTTTTGGAATAGAAGGGGAAACTGGGGACTTAATCCAGTTACAAGGAAAAACCCAAATAGCAAGAATAATAGATGTAAATTATGAGACAAACACGCTTACACTTGATATTGCCATGTCGTGGGAAAGTGGGGTGGGGTTGAGCTTGGTTTATTCGGGTTCGGCCCCCGACATTGGTGCTGTGCAGTTTCATAATTTGATTGATGTGTGTGGGGATGGTTTGTGTGATGTGAATGAGTCTATTGGTAGTTGTTTTAGGGATTGTAATGGTTTT